>RFIK01000064.1 GCA_003695605.1 Chlorobiota bacterium | reverse complement strand
CTCGAACAGCGCAATTCTTACGGAGCATGCCAAATGCAGCAATCGGCGATGGGTTCGATCAACCGCGCCATGAACCAAATGCAGGCGCTGCTCGAGCAGATGAATGGCAACAACCCCGGTGAAGGGGAAGGCCAAGGCGACAGTCCCCAGATGCGCCCGGGAGGAATGCAGCCCGGTGCCGGATTTATGCAGCGCCTGATGGAAGCTGCCGGAATGCAGCAGCAAATCAACAGCGCAATGGAACAACTCGGCGCCCACGGGCAGCTCTCTCAAGAACAACGCGAACAGCTCGGACGCATCGCAGCACAACAAGGACGCGTAATGAAGTCGCTCGAAGAACTGCAACTCGAAGAAAAGCAATCCGGCGCGCGGAAGGCACTCGGCGATCTCGACCGCATTCGGCAAGACATGAAGGAAGTCCTCGCCGATATGCACAGTGGCACCATCACCTCAGAAACCCGCCGCCGACTCGACAGAATTCTTTCCCGGTTGCTCGATGCAACGCGTTCGATGCATGAACGCGACTTCGAGAAAACACGCCAGTCCCGGCCAGGCGAAGACGTCGTTCGCGAAAGCCCGTCGGAACTGCGGCTGAAAGCACTCGAACAGCTCCAACGCTACCGCGACATGCTCCGCACTACCCAGTTGGGATACACCAAGGACTACGAGCAGCTCATCGAACGGTACTTGGAGCGTCTCCAACGCATCCAGAACGGTCGAACTGTCGAGCAGTAGCCCGCGTGCGCACTGTGCTGCTGCTCCTTACATCACTGACTGCCTTTGCCACCGAGGGAAGTATCGGTATTTGGGGCGGGAGCGCACCCGCAGCACCGCGACTCTTCAACGAGGGACTCTGGCGTGGGGCATGCGTAGCGATCGAATCAACGCTGAAGCTTCCGACGTCATCCATGCTGTTTGATCTGCCGCTCAGCATTGCCGTTGGCGCAGAATACATCCGCCCCAGTGCATCAGCGACTGACCTGCTCGATGACTACCGGGGCTGGATTGTGCGCGGCTCGCTCGTGTGGTATGCCTCCAGTGGGACTGCACCATATCTGCGACTCGGCGGTGGTGCATCGCTCGGCGAGCGCTACGCGCGGACGGTCGAGTGGGATACTGCATCGCCGCTCCAATGGCAGCGCCGCCCTTCGTTCGCCGTGTTCTTTGGCATAGGTGTGCAAGGCACACTTGCAGCGCACTTCGGCTGGGCTATCGAAGCAGAGTGTCTTACAGGCGACGAGGTCGGGCTGCTCCTTCCGCTCCGTCTGGGGTTGTTCTACCGCTGGGGTGCCAAGTGAAACGACGAGTTCTTTCCGTCGTCGGGGCGCGACCGAATTTCATGAAGGTCGCTCCAATCGCACGAGCGATCGAGCCGTATGCAGATCGCATCGAGCACGCGATCTGCCATACCGGCCAGCATTACGACTACACGATGAGCCAGGCTTTTTTCGAAGACCTTCAGCTCTGTGAGCCACGGTTTTACTTAGGCGTCGGCAGCGGCAGCCACGCGGAACAGACCGCCCGGATTATGCTTGCCTTCGAGCCGGTATGCCTCCAGTGGCGTCCGGATCTGGTCATTGTCGTCGGCGATGTGAACTCGACGATCGCGTGTACTCTGACAGCCGTCAAGCTCGGTATCGAAACAGCTCACGTCGAAGCTGGTCTTCGCAGTTTCGATCGGACAATGCCGGAGGAGATCAACCGTATCGCAACCGATGCAATCTGCGATTGGCTCTTCTGCACAGAACAGAGTGGTGTGGACAATCTCCATCGCGAAGGTGCTCGGCCGGAGCGCATCTTCCTGGTTGGCAATACGATGATTGATTCCCTGCTTGCTGCCCTACCAGCCATTGAGCGCTGCCAGGTCGTCGAAGAGCATGGCGTAGAGCCGAGACGGTATGCAGTGGTCACGCTCCACCGTCCGAGTAACGTAGATGATGCTGGACAGCTTGGAATGTTGCTTGAAGTTCTTGCTGAGCTTTCCTCGACGATGCCCGTTGTATTTCCGATCCATCCGCGGACGAGGCAGAATATCCTTCGTTTCGGGCTTGAACGAATCGTCCGCAGTGCACCAGCGCTACGGCTCATCGAGCCAGAGCGGTACATCCGCTTCATTGCGCTTGTGCGCAGTGCTGCGCTCGTGCTGACCGATTCCGGTGGAATTCAAGAGGAAACCACTGTGCTCGGTGTGCCGTGCCTAACACTGCGAACAACCACGGAGCGTCCGAGCACGATCGAATACGGTACCAACATCTTGGTGCCACCTGAGCGTGAGCGGATTTGGTCGGCGATCGAACAAACTCTCGCTGCCCCGCCAGCAAAGCATAGTGTACCTCCGCTCTGGGACGGACATGCTGCTGAACGCATCGCAGGCATCATCGCTGAGCAAATCCTCCATGTGTAGCGACTTGAGCCGACTACTGCTGGATATTTTTGTGCGTTTCGTCCACCACCAAAGCGAGTGTATTGTGCGCAGTAGCCTTCTTGGCTTTCTCACCAGTCTCCTTGTAACATGTGCATCGGCACAGGTTGCGGGATTTCCCACCACAGACCTTAGCCCGCTTGCGCCACAGCTCCAGCGCCAGCAAACTGAATCTCAACTCCGCGGCGAGCAAATGCCGAGCGACAACGTCGTGCGAGCTTCGCAGTACCACGTTGGACCGGGGGATGTGCTTGTCATCCAACGACTCGACGCGCTTGCACAGGAGGAGTATGCGACGGTAACACCTGAAAACTTGGTCCTTATACCGCGCATTGGGATGATCCCCGTTGCAGGGATGACGCTCGATGCAGTGCGGGATACGATCGCTCGGCTCTACCGGCAGCGAACACCGAACATCGCGGTCTATATCGGGCTTCGCCGCGTACGTTCTGTGTATGTGACGGTGCAAGGGAATGTACTCTTTCCTGGAGTGTACACAGTGCCGGCTTCCATGCGCCTGATGACGCTCCTTCGGCTTGCGATGCAAGGCAATACACCACAGCAACGGACCGAACCGGAGATGCAGCGTACAGTGCAGCGGGCATTCGGTCAGATTGCTGATCTGACGCGCGATGAACAGCTCCTCTGGCGGGATTACGAGTTTCTCCCGCCGGCATCACTCCGCTCGATTGTTGTGCGGCATAGCGATGGCAGCTCTGAGGTCGTTGATGGCGAGTTGGCATTGTTGCAGCCCGATAGCCCAGCGAATCCCTACGTACGTGAGGGAGATGTCGTCATCGTTCCCCGTGAGCAGGTGCTCGATCAACCGCGGATTACGATTCAAGGTGCTGTCGCGCGCCCACGGACGACAGTCTACCGTGCCGGTGATCGCCTTTCATTTTTGCTGAAGCTGGGTGTAGGGCTGCTTCCAGAGAGTGGGGCGATCTGGCTCGTGCAGGGTGGCGAGCGAATCCCAGTCCGTGCTGATGCGCAGATGAACCTGCTTTCTGAGGATAGGGAACTGCTGCCAGGGGCTGTGGTCCTTGTCGAGCGGGTGCGTCCGTCGGTATCGAACACCGGGAGCGTTCGGATCATCGGAGAGGTGCAGCGCCCAGGTGCATATCCGATCGTGCAGTGGAAAACACGCATACGCGAAGTCATCGAAGAAGCAGGTGGCTTCACCGATCGTGCAGCTCTTGGGCTGGCGTACATCCTACGGCGAGAGCAGGACGGGAGCAGTACACTCGTTTCCCCCAATCCATATCTGGAGCGGCTCCGCCGATTGCAGTACACCAATCTTCTCCCTGAGGACACGCTCCGCTTCTTCATTGACGAGCTGGCGCGTCGGCCACTTGTGGCTTGTGACTTTCGCGCCTGCTTTGAGCGTGGAAGCGAGGACGATAACGTTGCCCTTGCCGATGGGGATGTCATTGTCGTGCCGCCCTCGCCGCAGACAGTCTTCGTCTATGGTCAGGTGGCAAAAGCAGGCTTCGTCGAATATGCCCCAGGGAAGGATGCAGAGTACTACATCGCGCGTGCGGGTGGGCGTACCGAGCTTGCTGATCACGGTCGGGAGCGCATCATCAAGGGTCGGAATGGACTTTGGGTACCGCTTCAAGAAACGACGGTCGAACCTGGCGACCGAATCTACGTCCCCCATCCACCCGACGAACCACTTGGAACAAAGCTTCAGCGGTTGAGTGCGTACATTGGCATCGCAGGCGGGCTATCGGGATTGGTGTTCTCGATACTGTCGCTCATCAACTTCTTGCGGACTCGTTGATGCCGACGCTGGAACGCATCGCTCGCACCGAGCAGACACCACGCCGCGCACTACCTCGGCGTCGCGGTGTGCAGGCGATCGTTGCGAATGCGATTCTCTGGCAGTTGGCAGCTGATGTCGTTGCCATCGTCGTGACGATGGGAGTCTTCTACGTCCTCCGCTTGCGCGAAAGTAGCTTCCATCCTGCTGTGCGGTCGCCAGAGTTTTTCGCCAGCGTGCTCGTGGCAAGCGTCGTCTATTGGGTCTTTGTCTTCTGGCTGGCAGGACTCTACCGTAACTGGCTTGTCCGTTCACCGTTCGATGAAGCGTACACCGTGCTCAAAGCGATCGCGGTCGGCGTTGCAATCCCTGTGCTGGCAATTCTGCTCGATAGCGGGTGGTTTAGCTACAAGCTGATTCTCTACGCGCTGCTTCTGGCTGTTGTCGTCATCGCGCTTCGATTGTGGGGACGTCATGTGCAGTGGCGACTCCGCTCGCAAGGAAGGATTGTCTTCCCGACGCTCATTGTCGGCGATCGTGAAGGGATTACGAGCTTCCTTGCCGGCTATGACCGCACCTCGAGCTATGGCTACGCTATCGTTGGGGCGCTTGCGAACGATTGGGGTGCAATGGAGGAAATTGCGAACGTTCGGATTGTTGGCAGTCTTTCGGATGCATCACAGCTTTTTGCGGAAGGACAGTTCGATGCATGCATCCTGGCGTTCAATTCCGCCGACGCGGACTGCGTGCTCGAGCTTGTCAGCACTGCATCGGAGCACGGACTGCAAACGATGATTGTGCCTGATCTCTACCACGTGGTGATGGGTTCTGTACGGACGCTCTCGCTCTACGGGGTACCGCTCATCGAGATTTCACCGCATTTGTTTGCACCCTGGCAAGCGTTGGTCAAACGTGCAGTGGATATCGCCGTCAGCGCGACAGTGCTGGTCGTTGGGATGCCCGTGTGGCTCCTGATTGCGCTGGCGATCAAGCTTGATTCTCCAGGCCCGGTGCTCTTTACACAGTATCGCGTTGGGAAGGGTAATCGCCCCTTCAAACTCT
>RFIK01000063.1 GCA_003695605.1 Chlorobiota bacterium | reverse complement strand
CGTGCAGGCATGCCGTGCACGTTCATCCGACTGCAGGGATGCTCGCTCCGCTGCGCCTGGTGCGATACACCGTATGCGCTCGATCATCGCACGCCAGAACATGTGCTGACGGCAGCGGAAGTACTCGAGCGTGTCGAGCAGATTGGAACGCCGTTTGTCGAACTTACCGGAGGGGAGCCGCTCGAGCAGCTCGCAAGCTTTCGACTCATCGAGTGGCTCTGCGACCGTGGCTATACCGTAGCGATCGAAACCGGCGGCCACATCAGCATCGAGCACGTTGACCGCCGGGCTATCTGCATCGTGGACGTCAAATGCCCCGACTCGCGAATGGCACCGCTCAACTATATGCCGAATCTCTCGCTCCTTCGGCCGCAGGACGAAGTAAAGTTCGTCATCGCAAGCCGCCAAGACTACCAGTGGGCGCGAGCGCTGATCGAGGAACACAAGCTCGCCGAGAACGTCGCAGCTGTCCTTCTCTCGCCGGCATTTGGACTGCTGGAGCCGCGGGTGCTTGCAGAGTGGATTTTAGCTGACCGTGCACCCGTACGCTTGCAATTGCAGATGCACAAATTCATTTGGGATCCTTCCATGCGCGGTGTCTGAAATGATCCCCAAGGCAACGGAGCGAAAAAAATAGAGCGCACCGTCGTTCGTATCAGGCTCCACAGCCAGTGCAACCGTTGAGCGCGCAAGTCTAACGTTGATCAATGTGGCAATGTCCCCAAGTTCGCTGATGCTTGCCGATCTTGAGCCGATGCGCAAGGAAGCGATCGCAGTGCGGACGCTCCTGGAAGCGCCGCTGAAGCTGGTCTCACTCAATGAACAGGTTGGCTGGGATAACCTGATCAGCGACGAAAACGTTCACCGCCCCCAATTGGCACTGGCAGGATTCTTGGAGCTCTTCACCAGCCACCGGCTTCAAGTGATGGGGAACACAGAGGTCTACTACCTCCGCTCGCTTGAGACAAGCGACCGTGTCCGTGCATTCCGCGGGATTGTCGAACGCAAAGTGCCGGCAATTATTCTGACCAACAGCCACCAGCTCGATCCCGAGCTGTGCGCTCTTGCGACCGAATACAACGTTGCACTGCTCCAGACGCCCTTCGAAACGACGCGCACGGTGCACATCCTCTCCGAATTTTTGGGTGATCAATTCGCCCCGCATGTTGTCGTGCATGGTTCGTTCGTGGATGTCTATGGCGTAGGAGTGCTGTTTATTGGGCGCAGTGGGATTGGCAAGAGCGAGATCGCACTCGATTTGGTCGAGCGTGGGCATCGTCTCGTTGCCGACGACGTGGTGATCCTAACGCGCAAGCGCGATGCGATTCTGATGGGTACTGGCAGTTCGCTCATCGAGCACATCGTCGAGGTGCGTGGCTTGGGTGTCATTGATGTTCGTCAAATGTTCGGCATTCGAGCAATTCGCTACCAAAAGCGGCTTGAGATCGTTGTGGAGCTGCAAGACTGGAACCCCTCCGAAGACTACGAGCGCATCGGGCTTGACGATTCGACGGTCGACATACTCGGCATTGCGATTTCGTCGGTCAAGCTGCCGATTTTCCCAGGCAAGAATATCACCGTCATTGCTGAGGTGATTGCGCTCAACTACCTGCTGAAAACCTATGGCTACAACGCAGCACGGCAGCTTGCCGAGAAGCTTGACCGAGAAATTCATCGCCGCGCCCAGCAGCCGAGCGCAACTCATGACCAGCGTGTCGTTACCTACTTCCAGGGGGACGATGAATAGCCGGCGCACACTCATCGCCTCGAGCATTGCACTTCTCATTGTCGCTGGTTGCCGCACGTGGGACAACACGACCACGTACTTCAACACGTACTACAACATGCAGCGGCTGCACACGGAGATCACCGACGAGTTCCGTTACCAGGATGAGTTCGCCAAACCACCGAAGCCGCGCGTCGTCGTGCCGCTCGAACCTGATCATGTGTTGGAGCGCCCGGCAACGGGTGCGCTACCAACCTACCTCGATCAAATGGTCATCAAGACCAACAAGCTCCAGCCCGTTCGTGTCAAGGTTGATTCAATCATCATCAAGGGCTCGAAAATTCTCGCTCTCCATGGCCAAAGTGACTTCGTCGATGGCACGCTCTACTTGATGGCGCAGGCCTATTTCTACCGGAGCGAGTGGCTCCCCTCGGCGATCAAATGCCAAGAGCTCATCGCTCAATTTCCTAAAAGCTCCTATTCGCCCGATGCGCACCTCCTGGCAGCGAAAAACTACCTGATGCAACGGAACCTTCCCAAAGCCGAGCAGATGCTCTCGCGCACGGTGGATGTTGCATGGGAGCAGCTACGGTACGATGTTCTCTCGGAAGCATTTCGCCTTCAAGCTGAGCTTGCAATCGAGCAGGGAAATTTCGACCGAGCGGTACGCCCCTATCGGCAAGCGATCGCCCAGTGTCCTGATGGAACCCAGCGGGCGATCTGGCAAGTGGACATGGGACTGTTGCTCTATCGCATCGGCAGATTCGATGCTGCCGAACGTGAACTTGCTATCGTCGAGCGGTACTCGCCGGATAACCTCCGGTTGTTCGAATGCCGGTACTACCGCGCGCTCGCACTTGCACGATTGGGACGCTATGCGGAGGCAGAGGAAATCCTTGGCGAGCTTGAATCAGAGCGCCGTTTCGATGGCTACGTCAAGGAAGGTTATCTGACTGGTGCATGGATGGAACTCTACCGGCTCGCTCAACGCACACAGGAGCTCGATTCGCTCGAGCGAGCAACCTCCCAGCAGACCGCAATGAGCGATGCAGTGCTGGTGGCGCATTTCGAACGCGGGTTAGAGTACTTCCGAGCAAAAGACTACGACAAAGCGATCAAGTACTTTGCAACAGCGCGTGTGCGTCGTTCGCCTGTCTTCGATGGTGCCAAGCGCTTGTTCGACCTTCTCAACGTTCGGCAACAGAAGCTTCAGCAGCTGGGGATGATGCCCCAAGCACCGGCGACCGATAGCGCACGAAGTGTGCGTGCCTACATTGCCTTTGAGCTTGGGCGAGTGCATCAAGAACTCGGCAACCGCGATAGTGCTGCGCTGTGGTATCAAGTCGCAATCGAAGGTGCTCCACGACATGATACCCTCCGGGCACAGTACCTTTACACGCGTGCTCGGCTCGAGGAAACTTCTCAGCCTGACGTGGCAGAGTCTCTACTGATGGCAGTTTTCAACGAGTATCCATTCACAGAATATGGCCGAGAAGCGAAGCAGCGGCTGGGTTTTACCGATTACGCTGTCCGCGACACTGCAGCCGATCTTCTTTCCAGTGGCGAGCATCTCCGGCGCGCGCATGAATACCGGCTGGCACTCCAACAGCTGGGCAGACTTACGAAAGGGTATCCAGCAAGTCGGCATGCACCACGCGGCCTCTACTTGATGGGCTGGATCTGGGAAAATGATTTACGTAACAACGATAGCGCGCTCTACTACTACACGCTCTTGGTTCGGAACTATCCCACAAGCGACTACGCCAAGGATGTCTCGCGGAGCGTCGCTGCGGCGCTCGTCAAGCGTGAGGGCACTGCGCCACCATGGTTGAAGGATGAGCAATCGAGCAAACACCAGCAACAGACAAACCCTGATCCGCATTCGTCACCGGTGCCGGGTGTAAGTGTGCCATCACTTGCACCACGCGATGTGGAATCACCGCAGCAGCAGGCACCACTGCAACCATCGGGAATGCCGCCGGCGTCGGCAGTGCCACATTCGCCACGGGGTCAGCAGCCGTTTCCTGTTGCACCTTCACCTGAGCCGCCACCTGCGGAGCCATCGCCTGAGCCACCACCGAAACCGTGAGAGGGTGTCGCCTGGTGACGTGCGCGTTGTTTAGCGAGAGCGTTGATCTGGCTCGATGCACGAGCAATTCCAATGCGCGCGATCAGCTCCAGCGCGCTCGTTGCATCGGCGATCATTTGTTCGACAAGTGGCTCCTGCGCTGGTGGAAACGGAGCAAGGACGTAGCTGACAAGTTCTCCCGG
>RFIK01000062.1 GCA_003695605.1 Chlorobiota bacterium | reverse complement strand
CTTTGCAGTGGCGTTTGTCCTCGATCATTCCCCCTCGATGGGCCAAGCACGGATTCTCCGATTGCGGCAGGCCGTTGCTGGTGTGGTCCGTGAATTCATTCCCGGCGATGCTGTCACGATCCTCAGCTTTGGCGGTCGGTCCGATGTAGAAGTGCCGATCACCGCCGATAGCACCGTGTACCGGGCCTTCGACCCGATGGCGGGGAAGATGATCGGCGGTACGGCAATCTACGATGCTGTTGCGGCAGCGATCGAGCAGCTTCGCAAGACTCCGCCCGAATATCGGCGAATCATTGTGCTCTTCACCGACGGCGAGGACAATTCCTCGAAGCTTTCGCTCCACGCTGCAGTGCGGCGTGCAGTGGATAGTTCGGTGACAGTGTACACCATTGCGTATGGCTGGTTTTCGGAAGAGCCGCTCCGACTCTTGGCACAAGGCACACGTGGACACCTCTACCGCATTTACTCCGTGCGGGAATTCCCAGCGATTTTCTCGCGTATCTACCGTGCGCTGCGGAGCTACTATCGCATTCGCTATCGCCCACCGCAGTGCGTCGGACTGCACACGGTGCGTGTTGGGCTGCAGCTCGGCAAGTGCAGCACGTTCACCATTGCCCACTATGACCGTTCAGTGCTGACGACACTCGATACCGTCGGGACGATTGTGTTTTTCCCGATCGAGTTCGAGTTCGACCAGGCGACCCTTCGACCAGAATCGCTCCCTTTGCTTGAGCGCATCGCTGATGCGATGAAGGCGCATCCGTCGCTTGTCATCGAAGTTCGCGGGCATACCGACGATCGCGGGACAGATGCGTACAACCTGCGGCTTTCCCAACGACGCGCCGAAGCAGTCGTCGAAGCACTCGTCGCAATGGGGGTCGAGCGTTCGCGGCTGCGAGCGGTTGGCTTTGGGAAATCGCGCCCCCTTGTGCCGAATACGAGCGAGGAAAATCGCTCCCGCAATCGGCGGACGGAGTTTGTCATCATCAAGAACTAACAGGCACGGACGCTGTGATTGTTTCGATCATCGTCGCCTATGATGCTCAGCGCGGTATCGGACGCGGGGGAACCATTCCCTGGAGAGCTCCCGAGGACCTTGCGCTCTTCAAGCGCCTTACGTGGGGGCACCACATCATCATGGGCAGACGAACGTTTGAATCCATTGGGCGGTGCCTGCCGGGGCGGATCAATCTTGTGGTGACGCGGCAAGAACACGTGCTACCGGCCGGGTGTGTGCGTGCAGCGTCGCTTGAAGCAGCACTCGCCTACGCGCGAGAGCGGAACGAGAGCGAATGCTTCGTCATTGGCGGCGGGATGCTCTATCGGGAGGCACTCCCACGTGCTGACCGTCTCTACATCAGCCAGATCGAGGGCAGCTTTGATTGCGACGTTTTTTTCCCTCCTTTGGATACAGAAGCGTGGGAAGAGCGTGTGGCTGTTACTATCACACCAACACAACCAGGGGCAAGCGGCTTTACGTTCCGCGTGCTCGACCGTCGGGGACAGCAGCTCCCGCTGCCGCACGTGCTCAGCGAATGGGTATCCCTACATTGAAGCCAAGCAGGACACTCAGCGTGGAAGCAATTTGACCGGAGTACACCAGCGCGCTTCCATCGAATCCGATGCTTACGTTGAATTCACGTGCGACGGGGAAGTGCAGTCCCGCAGAGACTGCGGCCACCGGCCCTAACCCGCTCAACCCTACACTCGGTTGAACAAATGGCATACCGCCGAAAATGCGGATATCAGACTCGGTGAATGAATAGGCAATCGCGAGCGAGGAGAGCGTCGCCGTTGTGAGAGTGCTCTGCGGCTGAGCAATGTTGAGTGTGTAGGGTGCGCGTCGAAATTCGATCCCCAGCCGATTGTTTTCGTCGAAGCGGTAGAAGGCTGCGATGCTGAAATTCTGCAGTGAGCTTGGTGCGGTTCCCGCAAGTGTCGAGCCACGGTAGGTAACCTGCGCGATCCATGGAGCAGTTTCTCGATTCCGTGCTGCTGACATCGGACCGAAGATCATTCCCATGCGACCGCTGGTAAGTCGGACCGCAAGTGGCTCGGCGGCAGAGATGAGGTGCGCTCTCCGCTCGAAGGTGAAGGGTGGAAGGTCATCTACTTCAGTAGTCTGCTCCTGTGCTGTTGTTGCATCCATGGTACGTGGAGAGGTGAAGTCATCTGCACTGTGCCGAGAAGGGAGAGCTTGCGATCGTGCATGGAGCGATGGTGGATTGAGCGCTACGCGGGCTTCGATGGGCTTGGCTTGTTCGATTGTCTGCGCTGGCTGATCAGACGGCTGCGACTGAAGGAGCGCAATCCCAATGGCAATTCCACCGAGTGCGGCGCTGGTGCCCGCATAGGGAAGTAGGCGGCGCAGAAGCGATGTAGTCGGTACGCTGATGCCCAGAGCAGCGTACACTGCTTCTTTGACGTCTGCGGGCGCTGCGGTACGTGCACGCTCGACATCAAATGCGCGTTGCATTTGGATTGCTTGGTGGAACTGACGTTGCAGCTCATCGCTTTCGCTGAGTGCGGCGAAGAGCTCTTGCTGCTGGGCAGGAGTTGCTTCACCGTCGAGGTAGAGGAAGATGAGCTCCGTGAGTCTATCCATGATGCTTCTGATGCGGAGTTTTCACTGGTTCTGATTCGTCGCCGGGTGCGTCGCCGCTCTCGTCGCGCCAGTACGGTTCGAGAATCGTGCGCAAGTGTGCTTTCGCGCGGACGATCCAATTGCGTGCTGTCGAGAGCGGGACGCCGAGGACGTCGGCGACTTCCTGGTAGGTCAGTCCGTTGTAGCATTGCAAGACGACGGCTTCGCGATAATGCTCTGGGAGCAGATCCAGTGCCATTGCGATGATCTCGGCCAGCTCGTTTTGCTCGATAGCCGCTTCGCCGAGCGGGTTGTACGACTCGATGGCGCTTTCCTCAAATTCGGTCGTCGGCATGGTGCTTTCGTTCCGCTTCATGAGTAGGCAGACGTTCCGCGCGATGCGGAGCAAGTACCCGCGCAGGTTCGTCATGACGCGATCTGCAGAGATCGAGCGCCAGAACGAAATGAACACTTCCTGGCATGCATCTCGTGCGGACGTCTGATCCCCGAGTATCCGCGCGCAATAGACAAACACTCGCCCACTGTGGCGATTGTAGAGTTCTTCGAACGCATCGTTGCGTTCGCGTTCGCTGCCGCTCACGAGGAGGCCGTAGAGGTCGTCATCGCTGAGCGACTGGTACTTCCGTTTGCGAATGGGCATGCGCGTCGCTCACGGTCCGTTGCACACAGAGGCAGCTTTCTGGTTACAATAATACAGCGGAGCAGCTGATTGTTTCAGTCTCGCTGGAGCAGTGCCCAGAAAAATCCATCGGTGGAATGCTCGGCAGGGTCGAATCGGCCGTGGGCGATAATGCGTAGCTGCCGCCGGCGCAGATCGAGCCATTCGAGATGGCGCTCACCTTCCTCCGGGAAGATGCTGCATGTGCACAGGAGCGCTCGTCCGCCAGGTGCGAGCATCGGAAGGTAGCGCTGGAGAATGTCGCGTTGCTGAGCTTGGAGTCGTGCCAGATCTTCCGAGCCCAGATGCCATTTCCCATCGGGGTTTCGCCGCCAAACGCCAGAACCACTGCATGGCAGATCGAGCAAAAGCCGCTCGGCACTGCCTTCGAGCCGTTTGATAGTTTTTGTCGAGGTGATCGGGCGTGGCTCGATGATACTTACGCCAGCCCGAGCTGCTCGGCGTCGGAGCGCATCCAGCTTCCACGCAGCGGTATCGAGCGCGATAATCTTCCCTTTGTTCTGCATGAGTGCGGCAAGGTGAAGCGTCTTGCCGCCGCTGCCAGCGCACGCATCCACAACACGCATCCCTGGCGCTGGACCGAGAAGGTGTGCCATTGCCTGCGAGGCAGCATCCTGCATCTCGAACATCCCGGCGTGGAATGGCTCCAGTGCGAAGACATTCACGTAACGTTCGAGCAGGATTGCTTCCGGTGCAAAGGGATGCGCCGTTGCTGCACTGCCGCTGTTTTCGAGGAGCGTGATAAGCTCCGAGCGGCTTGTCTGGAGAGTGTTGGTGCGGACAACAAGCTGCGGTGGCTCGCTCAGCGCGGCAAGGATTACTTCCCAGCGCTCGGCGCACTGGTCAGCGCCGTACTGGTCGAGCCAATCGGGGACTGAGTAGCGTACCGCGCGCGAGGGTGGATTCTCCCATCGCGCAAGCAAGTGCTGGCGTGGTGGAATGCCGCGTCGGAGCGTCGGTGGTAGCGGCACTTCGCGGAGCACCCACCATGCGCGGATGCATGCCCCAATGTGCTCGAGGTCGAACGCTTCCTCCTTGCCGAGCGCCCAGAGCAAGCGACGCAGGTGGCGCACGACGCCATAGACGGTTTCTGCAACGAGCGCGCGCTGCGGTGCATGCGGTGGGAGTGGGCGAAGCATCCGCTCGATGACGCGGTCAGCATGGCGTCGCTCGTGGAGGATGCTCGCGATGCCACGCACAATCTGCTGGTACAGGTGAGGTGTTACCATGCTGCGCCAATCCCGATACCGTTCGGCAGCGGATAGAGCTGCCAGTGAGCGGAGCTCGGCAGGTGACGAGCGAGCGCGTAGCCCACAGTGGCTCCGATGGTGGTGCCGGCAATGACGTCGCT
>RFIK01000061.1 GCA_003695605.1 Chlorobiota bacterium | reverse complement strand
TGTCCCTCGCACATTCGTTTCGATGAAAGGCGCTGCTGCAGCGATGGAGCGATCGACGTGACTTTCAGCAGCACAGTGAATGATTCCTTCGACACGATAGTCCTCGAGCACTGCACGAACGAGCGTTGCATCTTCGATCCGTCCATGAATGAACGTGTAACGCCGATCCGATTCGACATCCCGGAGATTAGCCAGATTACCCGCATACGTGAGCGCATCGAGATTGACCACACGCCAATCGCGGTTGGAGAGTATCCAGCGTATCAGGTTGCTCCCAATAAAACCAGCCCCACCGGTGACCAAAACTGTTTTGCTCATCGCCCGCGTGCTCCGTTCCAGCCAAACAATGCACGGAAGACGTGCCCAGCAACCTGCGGATTTTCACGGAGGCGCCGCAACGAGTATCCGTACCAGTCCTCACCGTACGGGATGTAGATCCGCACTGGATAGCCACGCCCAAGAAGCTCATCGCGCTTGCGCTCGCGCACACCGAGCAGCATTTGGAACTCGTAGCGATCGCGTTGGAGCTTGCGTTCCGCTATAAGCTGCTCGGCATCGGCAATCAAGACGTCATCGTGCGTTGCAATGCGAACGGTCATCCCCAGTTCGACGATGAGCCGAAGCAACCTCCGATAGTTTGCTCGAATTTGCTCGCGATCTTTGATGGCAATCGAGGCATCTTCGTTGTAGATGCCCTTGCAGAGTCGGATGTCTGCACGGTAGGGCGCAAGTTCGCGGATGTCCTGCTCGCTGCGGTAGAGGTATGCCTGGATAACAACGCCGAGATTGTCGTAGCCAGCATCCCGCATACGGCGGTAGAGATCGAGCGTTGCAGTCGTGTACGGCGAGTTTTCCATATCAAGCCGAACGAAGAGCCCACGCATCCGTGCATGGTCGAGGATACGCCGCAAGTTCTCCTCTGCCAGCATCGGATCGAACGAAAGCCCAATGGAGGTCAGCTTGAGCGACAGGTACGCGGGAAGGTGATTATCGGCTATCGCATCGAGTGTCGCGATTGCTTGTGCAGCCTCTCGATCGGCGTGCTCGCGACTGCGGACGAATTCACCGAGTGCATCAATCGTTGCATATGCCCCCCGCTCTGCGAGCCGACGTGCGCACGTCATTGCATCCTCGAGCGTGGTACCCGCGATGTAGCGCCACGCAACGCGGCGCACAATAGGCTTGGGCACCAGGGGAAGCGATCGCGCAACAAGGTGATCGAGAAGACTCATCGCGATGGTACGTCAATGATGCAGCGCAAAATTAGGCGAGCGCTCTGCGATGAATGTGCGAGAGCCGCTCCTGAACAACTGCACACACACGCGCGTGGATCATCTCCACCGATTGCGTACCGTCAAGCAGCACAATGCGCCCCGGCTCGCGGGATGCGATGGCCAGATACCCTCTGCGAACACGCTCGAAAAACGCCTCCGGTGCATCCTCCATTCGATCGGTGGCACTCGACTGGCGCACTCCCCGGCGCCGGAGTGCAGTAGCAACGTCCACGTCGAGCACGAAGGTTACGTGCGGCACGACCTCCCCAATCGCATAGCTGATGATACGCTCGACCATCTCCAAATCCAAACCCCGCCCGTAGCCTTGATACGCGACCGTTGAATCTGCGTAGCGATCACTGATGACGATCTGCCCCTCAGCGAGCGCTGGTCGGATGACGTCCTCGACAAGCTGACGCCGCGCTGCACAGAACAACATGAGCTCTGCGACAGGATCAATGCCAAGCGCTGCATCGAGTAGGATTCGCCGAATGGCTTCCGCAAGCGGCGTCGCACCTGGCTCGCGGAGAAGCTCGACGCGATGACCTCTGGCACGAAGCCACTCTGCCAGCAGCCCGGCGTGGGTGGATTTTCCCGAGCCGTCTATTCCTTCGAACGTGATGAACATTCTCTGTGCGTATTCGGAAGTCGCCCGTGCAAAAGTACCACGAACTCACCACGGAGTGGAATCGTCGTGCCAAGCTCGGAAGCGATCGAGCCGAGTGTCCCGCGATAGAACGACTCGTGCATCTTCGTGAGCTCGCGGGCAAGGACGCATGGACGATCAGATCCGCACGCTGCTCGCAAGTCTGCAATCGTTCGCTCCAGGCGGTGTGGCGATTCATAGAGGATGACAGTTTCCTCCCGTGCGGCAAGCCGATCGAAAAACGCACGGCGCCCCTTGCGGTGCGGCGGAAAACCGACGAAGGCAAACGCATGGACGGGTAGCCCGCTGGCAACAAGTGCGGTGAGCGCTGCATTCGCACCGGGGAGCGGTACTACAGCAAGCTTCCGCTCGATGACCTCGCCAATGAGCCGAAACCCAGGATCGCTCACTAGTGGCATTCCCGCTTCGCTGCAGAGTGCAACGGACTTCCCCTGCTCGATTGCATCGGCAAGTCGCCGGCTCTGCTCACGTTCATTCTGCTCGTGGTAGGAAACTACCTGGCGTGGTGTGATGCTATAGAACCCCAGGAGCTTCCGCAACGTGCGTGTATCCTCTGCAGCAACGATATCAGCGCTCGCAAGTACACGAAGCGCACGGAGTGTGATGTCGTCGCGATTCCCAATTGGTGTGGGCACAAGGTAGAGTGCAGCGTCCAGATGCGATGGTTGTAGCATAGCACTCAGCGGCAGTGATCACGGAAAAACGCTTTCAGCAGTGCCTGCGATTGCTCAGTCAGCACACCCCCGCGTACCGCTGCACGATGGTTAAGGCGGGGATCACTCGCAAGCGTGTAGAGCGTCTCGCAGGCTCCTGCCTTGGGGTCGTGAGTGCCGAACACCACACGCGCGATGCGAGCAAGGACTATCGCTCCCGCGCACATCGGGCATGGCTCGAGCGTGACGTAGAGTGTCGCACCGTCGAGCCATCGGGTTTGGCTATGCGTGAGCGCTTGCCGAATCGCGAGCAGCTCAGCATGTGCTACCGGCGTGCGGAGTTCCTCCGTACGGTTATGCGCACGCGCTATGATCGCCCCGCCCATGGTGATAACACATCCAACCGGAACTTCCCCGCAACGAGCTGCACGTTCTGCTTCGGCGAGCGCAATGCGCATGAACCGCTCGTCGTCGCTTTCGAAGGATGCAGCAAGCGCGGGCAATATCGCACGGTTTGCTTCGAACATTGCGTAGGACGGAAGTTCCTCAATGCTTACCCACGCAGCGCGCTCCCACTG
>RFIK01000060.1 GCA_003695605.1 Chlorobiota bacterium | reverse complement strand
TGCAATACGAGTGGGAAAAGGGCACACAACGTAGAGACTGCTGTCGTGCGACCAAATGTAAGTATGACTAAGGCCGTTGACGTGCGTTAGTCCTGAGATTGGTCGGATAATTTCTTGCTCACCAGTTGTTGGATCAATCCTCAGAAATGGGATTGGTTTGGGATCAAATCTGCCGGATTGATAGGGGACGACTACGAGTGTATAGATGGCATTATCAGGAGCGAGCACCAAATTGGATGGTTCTGGAATTCCTCCTACAGAGTCAAGATAGCTTTTATCGAACAGCACGCTGCTGCGGAGGAGCAACGAATCATCCTCTGGCAAGCCGCTATAGATGTCAAGGCGGGGTGGATAATTCCATACTTGATAGTACGGGATCCAAAGACGCATGCTTGTCGAGAGGGCAACAAAGGTCGTATCATTCCGGTGGGGAAGCAGTACTCCTCCGAGGGCATGGTACGACTCGCGTCGCCATTCGGGCAGGGGTGGCAAACCCACGAAGCTCCATATCGGCTGCCCATACGTTGGTGCTTGTGGTGTATAGCGCAGCAAATGGCTGGGGAGTGATTGCTCCGAAACCTTGCTGGTATCATGGTTTAACCATCCCCACCACGAGTGTGGGGTCGTAGGGCTCCTCAATGGGAAAAGGAGTGGTGACGTACTACTAACATCGAGCGAACTTCGTATCCAACGGGCAGCATCGGGGAAGCCTGAGAGCCGGTCCAGCGCAATCCATTGGTCAGAGGCGAAGTGAAGCTGCCAAAGTGCGGAGTAAAAACCGAGGCTGTCGTAATTGTTTCGTGTGTTTATATTGTTGCCCACCGCCCACACGTACACACTGGAAGAATCCGCAGCCATGGCTTCGAGAAAGTACGCCGGCAGTGGTGTGGTGATGCCGAAGGCAGCGTTGATGACGCTGGTGGGGATTGAGCGGTGCTGTGCTACTCCAGGGAGAGCAACCAGCAGAGTCCAAAGAAGAATGAGGGCAATCATGACTACTCCACCAATTGTTCAACAACCATCTTCGCACGGTTTTGCGTATTGATCCTGTTGGCTGCAGGGGAGCAGTGCATACTTGCCAATCAAGCGCAGTGAATAGACGGTACTCAAGGGTTGCAGTGGATTCGGCTGCGTGCAGATTTCATACTCGCGTTTGCAGCATGTCTGGCCGCAGGGATGCCATTTCCATGTCTTGACAGTGTTCGTTTGCGGGTCAAAATTGGGGTCGGGGAATTGGTACCCTTGCTCGCAGCTTTCGCGCGAGTTGACATTGTAGGTGCACGAAAGCCAGATTCCACATGCAGCGGTATAGACGCTCGCTGTGCGGAGCGAACCTTGCTGACAATCGGGAATAGGATACTGTACGCCCCAATTGCTATACGTCTGGTTTTCGAGAAGGTGCGTCAGGGTGGCTTGGGTGATGTAATCGAGCAGGCCAGAATAGCTGTGGTGGTACAGCACAAGCCGATCCCATCCGCCACAACCTGCAAGTGGTTGGATACCGGACTCCTCGAGTGCGATCTCTAAGCGTCCGCTGCAGACGCGCCAGAGGTACGTTACTTGAGCGACGCAGTCGGGAGGGCCAAGCGTTAGATTGATCGTCTCACTTTGCCATGGCGAGCAGCCCGGATCGTCTGGTGGACACAGGGTTTGCGCTAGTGCAATAGTTCCAGCCACCAGCAGTGGAACAATGAGCCTAAGCATGGCAAAACACCTCACATGAGTGGAACAATGGACGTCGTGACTTTACCTACCTCAAATATAGGTATAGCACATGCAATAACCAACCCCATTTCGAATGGTGACATGCAATTGATGCCGACTCGCTTTTGCTTCTACTCCAGCGATATGTCCATCGAAATATCGAGCGCAGGTGCCGAGTGCGTCAGGGCACCGACGGAGATATAATCCACCCCCGTTTCTGCGATCGCGCGGACAGTGTCGAGTCGGACACCGCCGGAAGCTTCGGTTTCATAGCGCTGGTTGACTAACGTAACTGCACGGCGCAGGTCATCGAGCGAGAAGTTGTCGAACATGATGCGGTGGAATCCCCCACAGGCGAGTGCACGTTCCAGCTCACTGAGCGATTGCACCTCGATCTCGATGCGAATGCGCCCTTCCTCCCACACCCGCCGCACTGCTGCCAACGCGGCTTCGATGCCGCCTGCTGCTGCGATGTGGTTATCTTTGATAAGCACCATGTCGAAGAGCCCCTGCCGGTGATTGTCCGCACCACCGATGCGGCAGGCGTATTTATCGAGCAGTCGCCAACCAGGAATGGTTTTCCGTGTGTCGAGAATGCAAACGCCGGTCCCAGCAACAGCCTCGACATACTGGCGTGTCAAGGTCGCGACACCACTCATCCGCTGGAGAAAATTCAGCGCTGTGCGTTCTGCAGCCAGCAGTGAGCGTGCCGAGCCGTAAATGTGGGCCAGTGGCGTGCCTGCAGTAGCGGTGTCGCCGTCGCTGGCGAGCCCTTCCCACGCAGTGTCAGGATCAACGGTGCGAAACACCAATGCAGCGACGGGCAAACCGCAGATTACCCCCGGCGATTTTGCCACCAGCGTTGCTCGTGCCCGACGATCAGCGGGGATGGTCGCTTCGCTGGTGATGTCCCCACTGCCGATGTCTTCGGCTAGGGCGATCTGCACAAGCCGCAGCACCGATGCATCGTAGAGCGCGTTATGCTGAACTTGCCGCACCATATCGCTCGAGAATCTGACGGTACGTGTCGAGCATTGCTGGATCATCCCAGCGCTGGTCAATATCCGGCAACGCCATAATTTGGCTGATGACATGTTCGTTCGCCTGGCCGCGGCGGTATGCCTCGTCGTAGGAAACCTCCGGCGTGAACGTCACCAGCGTGTAGAGCGGCGTATACAGTTCCGGGAAGTGCTCGAACAGGAGGACTTCGATCTTCTTGCGCAGGATAAAGCGTAGATCGGCAACTTTATCGCGCATTTCGACGAAGTTATCGAGCGCAAGCTGCGCGACAGCATCGCCAGCAGGTTTGCGCATGCGTTGGTATTCGGCAAGCGCTGCATCCCAATCATCCGAGAAGCGATCGAGCAGCTCGTCGAGAATGCGGCAATCCTCGAAGCCAGCGTTCATGCCTTGTCCGTAGAACGGCACGATCGCATGCGCTGCATCACCAATGAGCACCGTTCGTCCCACAACCCACGGATAGCACCGAATCGTCACTAGCGACGAAAGCGGGTTGCGTTCGAAATCGTTCAGCAGTGTCGGCATATGTTCGACTGCGTCGGGGAAGTGCTGGAAAAAGAACGCGCCGACCTGCTCCGGCGAGTGGAGCTGCGCAAACGACAGTTGCCCTTCGTACGGCAGAAAGAGCGTGCACGTGAACGTACCTTCCGTGTTTGGCAGTGCAATCATCATGAAGTTGTGCCGCGGCCAGATGTGGAGTGCGTTCGGCTCGATGCGAAATCCGCCACCATCGCGCGCTGGGATGGTGAGTTCTTTGTAGCCGTAGTCGAGATACTCCTGGCAGTAGTTGTAGCGGTCACGGTAGTGGAGAGCATCGCGCACTGCGGAGAAGGCACCATCGGCACCGATGAGTACGTCGCACGTAATGCGCCGTTCCTCCCCGGTGCGCGTATGCACAAACGTTGCTTGCGGTCGCTCTGGTTCGACGCCGACGCAGCGCCATTCGAATTCCAACGTCACGGTATCGAACGAGCTTGCGGCGTCGAGTAACAGCTCGTTGAGGCGTGCTCGTGACAGCGATCGGATCGCTTGCCCTGCAACACCGTACGGCTGAAAGTCGAGCGAACCGTCCTCGTGGTGAATCATGCGTCCGTGCATCGGGATTGTCAGCGCAAGGACGCTCTCAGCAAGGCCAGCACGCTCGAGCGCGCGGATGCCGCGGTCGCTCAGTGCCAGATTGATCGAGCGACCGCCGGTGTATCCAGCCACCCGCATATCCGGGCGGCGTTCGAATACACGAACGTGGTAGCCGCGCCGCCCGAGCAGCGTAGCGAGTAATGCGCCGACCAATCCTCCACCGACGATGACAATTTCCATGGCACAGTCAGAACGGATATTGCACCCAGAGTGACACCTGGAGAAACTGCTCGATCGGCTCACTGGTTTGGAAAATCGTCGTCGGCGTCAGCAGTCCTGCGCGACGGTTGCGGTCGGTCGTCCGCATGTCACGTCCGATGAGGTTGAACGCCCCCCAGGCAAGGCTGAGGTTGATGAGAACTTTTTCTTCGAGGACTCCTTGAGCGCCGAGCCGAAGCGCCCCTCCACCGCGGAAGACCGTCGGCTTGAGCGTTGTGTCAATCGAATAGTCGGGGATTACCTGTCCGGTTGCTTTGTCGCTGACCAGGTAGAGGAAGTGCGGCCCTTCGACCAGCGAAAGGCGTGGTTCGATGCTGGCGTAGAGGAATGCCTGCGCGAGCGGCAAATCAGCGTAACGGTACTGCAATCCTGCAGAGAGAGAGAACATATCGGCTGCGACTTCAGCGCGACCGATGTAGTGCAAGTTTTCCTGCCGCTGCTTGCCACGAAAGAAGATCGCTTCGATGCTCACTGGCACAAACCACCGTGCGCGCTCGTCGAGTGCGTGGAGGAAGCGAACTGTCAGCCCCGATTGCGCGCCAACAAAGCGGGAACCGGTCACGTAGAGACTTCCAGAATCGTTGTTCGCAGGGGTGAAGATGAGGTTCGTCGCGGAGCTGCCAAGCAAGAACGTTGCCGTGTAGCCTGCTGCTGCAGTGGTGCGGTAGATCTGGGCAGAACTTGTGGTGATCGCAATCGAGGCTACCAGCAGGACGATACGCGCTGAAGACATGACGATGCCGCGTGGATTCAACAAGTGCGAGCGAATATACGAGCCACTTTCGCAGAAACAAGCCTGCCGCCGCTACACTTGCTCGCGGATGTGATACTCCCGTGTGCTCTGCGATTGGCGGACGATCAGCTCGCCGACCAACCCAATCGAAATAAGCTGCATACCGACGATCATGAACGCAACTGCCATTAGCAGGAGTGGGCGGTTCGTCAGGTATGTTCCACCGAGCATCCATTCGATCGTCAGTCCAAGCGCGATTGCAAAGCCTACGACCATCAGTAGCGTACCGATCGAACCAAACAGGTGCAGCGGGCGCTTTAGGTAGCGCGTGGTCAAAATCACCGTCAGCAGGTCGAGGAAACCCTTGATGTATCGGCTGGCACCGAATTTCGAACGTCCGTACTTGCGCCGGTGATGCTGGACGGGAATTTCCGTGACGCGGAATCCTTCCCAATGCGCCAGGGCAGGGATGTAGCGGTGCATTTCGCCGTAGAGCGTCAGCGTACGGATGACCTCAGCGCGATACGCCTTCAGTCCACAGTTGAAGTCGTGGAGCCGAAGCCCGCTGACTGCGGAGACGACAGCGTTGAACAGTTTCGATGGGAGCGTTTTCTCAAGCGGATCGTGCCGGACTTGCTTCCAGCCCGAGACCAAGTCGTAGCCGTCGTCGAGCACGGCAAGAAGTCGCGGGATTTCAGCGGGGTCGTCCTGCAAGTCTGCGTCGAGCGTGACGACGAGTTCATAGCGTGCGTGCTCGAACCCCACCGCGAGTGCTGCGGATTTGCCGTAGTTGCGGCGGAAGCGAATGCCTCGGATGCGCCGGTTCCGCTGGTGTGCGTGGCGGACGATTGCAAACGAGCCATCACGCGAGCCATCGTCAACGAAAATGATTTCGTAGCGGTCGCCGGCAAGCGCTGCCAGCACCGTCTCGAGTCGCTCGATGAGTTCGCCGAGCGAGGCTTCTTCGTCGAGCATCGGGATGACCGCGCTAATGCCACGGTCGCTGTAGGGTGCGTTCATCAGAGTTCCCTTCGGTCAGTGAACCAGTGGCAAATATCACTGTTGCCTGCCGATCATCGTGCGAATTCCGTAGCGGTAGAGCATCCACCGTGCATCGCGTAGGACGCTGGTCAACGGCAGTTCTGCATACGCCTCGACACTGAACGCAAAGCTGCCGAACGATGCTTGCCAACCTGCGGCAATCTCTGCGTGCCAGCGCAGTGGGGTTGCCGTCGAAAGCCGGGCTTTATTCATCAGGGTGACGGTATCCTGGCCGTTCCCATAGCGGATCGCATCTTTTGCATCGGCAATCTGAACGTACTGCGTGGCTTCGCTCAGCACGAGCGCTGCAGCGTGAATGCTGGCAGCGGCGTAGTAAAATGAGCTGATCCGGTCAATCACATTGACGCCTCGGACCGTATCGAGTCGCAGCGGTTCTGACATGACGAACGCGCCGTAGATCGGCACGGCAACGCCGAGCCGCGCGCCGAGGAAGTGCTCGTTGTTGAACAGCACGCTCACTTCGCGGAAGGGCGTTGGCTGTCCGCTCAGCGCCAGGTACTTGCGCGAGGTGTCGAGGCTGTAGAGCCGCTCCCGCGAGAGCTCATAGGCTACATCGAGCCGTGCGATGCAATGCAAAGGTGGAAGCATCCACTCGAGCCGAAGATTGATTGGCGCACTATAGCCGAGACTGGGGAAATCATCATCGGCATCGTCGAGTGACCACGGTTTTTTGATGTCGTCTTCGCGGCTGCGGAAGGGGTTATTTGCGCTCCAGCGGCCGGCAATCGGACGGGTGCCGGATGTTGTGATGCTCGTGGCGCTCGAGTGCTGGTAGAAGTTGAGCGTCGAGCCAACGAAATACCCGATAGCAGCGTAGGGACGTGGAAACCAGCCTGTCGAAATGTACTGGAAAAAGTCATTCCAGCCGAGGCTATCCTCGGCAGCTGTAGCGCACGAAACGCTTGCCGAAAGCGTAATGGCAAGGACGGCGATTGCTCTCATAACTGGCATCTCAGTGGAGGACTTTCGAGAGTTCCACACGCCGATTACGCCGGTAGTATTGGTCGGTCGGCTCGCCAGGACGGCGGGGTAGGAGCTGACGCTCGCCAGCGGAGATGCCTTCGAGCAACTCTCTCGGTACACCACGTTTGGTGAGTTCCTCGATGACGAACTCGACGCGGCGCTGCCCAAGCTGGAGGTTGTAGTGGTCGCTGCCGTTGGGGTCGGTGTGTCCGACGAGTACGATGCGCTGGAGGCGGTCGCGATAGCGGAGGATGTTCGCTGCGAGGCGGTCGAGTTCTTCGGTCCACCGACGGGTGGTTTGCATTCCATTCGAGTCGAGGACGAAGTCGTAGGGCACGCGTGCTTGGTCGTGGGGGAAGTTGATGCGGAGCGTGAGCACCAGCGGAATCGTCAGTTCATCGGGCAATGTTACAAGAGTATCGCTGCGCCGAAGGCGGATGCGACGTGCGTCGTAGAAGCCGCTGCCGCTTTCTGCGACCAGTTCGAGTTCCCGTTCAGTCGGGACGGTTAGCTCGAATGCGCCGCTTGAGTCGCTCTGAGTCTGCGCAACAGTTCGGCGGCGTTCGAGGTCGCGGACGCTCACATCGGCGCCGATGGCGGGCAGTCGGTCAGCAGTGCGGACGCGGCCGCGCAGACGTGCTGTCGGCATTTGAGGCTCGACTTCGGTTATCGCAGGCGGCGGTGCTTTCGGTCGCTCGAGTTTTTCTGCGACGTAGAGGTCGAAATTCTGCTCGCGACGATTCGAGCTCCAGTAGAGGAGGGATTTCCAATCGCCTGGCGTCGAGGGAAAGATTTCATCGGCTGCTGTGTTGATTGGTGGGTGGAGATGTTCGAGTGTATCGGCTGTGACGCTCTCTCCGCGTCGCACAAGGCGTGCAGCGAAAAGGTCATAGCCGCCGAGGGTCTCGTGTCCGCTCGACGAGAAAAGGAGTGTGCCGTCGCGTGTGAGGAAGGGCGAGAGTTCGTCACACGGGGTGTTGACCGCCGGACCGAGGTTGCGGAGCGTATCCCACTGTCCGTTGCTGCGCAGGACGGAATACCACAGGTCTAATCCGCCGTATCCGCCAGGTCGGTCGGAGGCGACGATCAAGAGCAGTCCATCGGTGCTAAGGGTGGGTTGGGATGTCCAGGAGTGTTCATCGAGGAGCAGCGGGTGGAGTTGAATTCGGGCTTGCTCGGCGAGGTTGCCGCTGATGCGGACGATCTCCGCACGGCGGTTGGTATCGAGGGCACTGGCAAGAGCAAGTCCCCCAGCGCGAGTGATGCTGCCGAGGCTGCGGTAGTGGCCCAGCGGTAACGCTTCCACGGAGCATTCGAGCGAATCGGTTGCAATGCGGCGCGCCCAGTGGAGCGATTGTGCCGACCGGCTTCCACGCGTGATGAGTACGCTGCGGCTATCGTCGAACCACACGGCATATTCTTCGGCATCGGTATTTGCGCCGCCAACGGAGCGCACACGCCAGAAGAACCGCTCGTCGCTGTGCGGAGGGACGATTGTCGTATCGAGTGGTTCGCCGTGCCATGAGCGGGGGTGACATTCCGGTGCAGGAGGCGGTGGACATTCCGTAAGCCGGACAGGGGGATGGTGCCGGAGGAGAACCTCGCGACATCCCATCGCGGTTAGTCCAAGTGCGAGCACGAATGCTAAAAGACGCATTGCTGCGAGATTGCCTCCGTAAGTTTGGCAAGGTACGTTCGGCGTGGAATTTCTACTGCGCCGAGGGAAACAGTGAACGGGTTCGCGTACTGCGTATCGAGCAACGTAAAGCCTCGCTGGCGCAAATGCTCGACCAAATGGGCAAAGCACACTTTCGCTGCATTGCTGACATGGGAAAACATGGACTCGCCAAAAAATGCACCGCCAATAGCGACGCCGTAGAGTCCTCCGACGAGGGTCTCGCCCTGCCAAGCTTCGACGGAATGTGCATACCCAAGCTCGTGGAGACGGCAGTAGAGCCGCTTGAGGTCTTGCGAAATCCACGTGTACGGACGGCTTGCGCAGCAGTGAATCACCTTTTCGAAATCGGCGTTTCTACGCACAGCGAAGACGCCTTTTCGCATGAGCACGCGGACCGAGCGAGCAATGTGTGCATGGTCGAGCGGTATGATCGCACGCGGATCGGGCGAATGCCAGAGCACGACGTGTTCGGTCTCCGCCATCGGGAAAAAGCCTGTGCGGTATGCCTCGAGCAACTGCTCGATGGTGATCAGTTTGCTCGGCTGCGGCATCAAGTGGAAGAAAGCGTTCATCGCTGGTATCGTCTGGCAATCGTCACAGGCAAATTTCGGAATGTGTTCACTAACCGAACAAACTGCACCATGAGACACCGCATCGCAGTCGCCCTGGCAACGATGCTCACGCTCAGCACAACGTATGGACAGCAACCCGAGCCTGCAGTTGCTGGCGCCGGGCGAGATACGTTCGACGAAGAGCAGCAGATCGAACGCTTGCGCCAGAAACCACTCAACTGGTTTGGGAGTCTCTCCTTTGCATATTCCCAGCCACGCGGCAACTTCAAGCGGTTCCTCGACAGCATCAATACGAGTTGGGGTCTCGGCTTTGTTGTCAACGGTGGATACAAGCTGTCCGACGTTCCCATTGCGATCGGCGCAGACCTCGGCGTACTCTTCTATGGCTCCCAGGACCGTACCTACCAAACGCAGCTAATCATCGGCGGGATCCCCCGAATGGTGTATGATACGGTAAATACGAGCATCGTATTCATTCCAATCACCGTGCTTGCACGAATAGCGCCGGACATTGGCTGGGTGCAGCCGTACGTCGAGGCAGGAGCTGGGCTAACGGTGATTAGCTCGACGTACTCGCTCAAGTCGAATCTCGGTGGTGAGCAGAACGATTCCCGTTCCCACGTGCCCTTCCAGTACTCCGTCGGCGCAGGATTGAATGTCAAAGTCGCTGACGTGTTCAATCTTCCAGTCTCGCGGCAAGCCTACTACGTCAATCTCGGTCTTCGGTACATCTACGGCGATTGGTCCGACTACACGTTCTGGAAGGTTGCCGATGATGGCTCGCGCTCCATCGAAACGATTACGGGCGCATCGCGGACCGATCTCTACGTCATCACACTCGGTGTTCAGGTAGCGTTTTAGCGTCGAGTATGTTTCAC
>RFIK01000059.1 GCA_003695605.1 Chlorobiota bacterium | reverse complement strand
TGTGCCGTGTCCGCCCTATCGCATCGCTGTCTACGACACGCTGCCGATGGACAGCCGTGTTGATGTGGTGCGTGTCCTCGAGGATTCGTCCACGAACGTAGAGTGGCGAATCGAGCGGAAGACACTGCTCCCAGAAGACTCAGTCATCGTGCACGTGAGACTGCGCGACCCCTACGAGGATGGTGTAGTGACAATCTTTGCTGAAGATGCAGAGCGGTTCGTTACTGTCAAGCGATTTCAGCTCCCCGGCATGACGTTGCGCGGCGTCAGCGCGAATGCAACGGTGGAGCGTTTGCCGCTGCGCTACACATACCGAACTGCGACTAAACGGACGTGGTGCTTCCCACTGCTGTACGTCAACGTAGGATTTTCCCCACAAACGGTCCTCCGTGCAGAGAGCGCCAGGGGAAGCCTTCGTAACGCATCTTTGCCAGCGGTCGTCGGAAGGCAAGATACGCTCCAGCTGCAGGTTTGCTACCGTGCCGATCGAACAGAGACCATCACCGATACACTGTGGCTCGAAACTCCGTGCGGACGCTACGCTGCGGCAATCTTCACGATCGAGTTTATCGTGGATACAGTCGCGCCACGGGTGCTCCGCGCTGAGCAGCCATGTCCGCCGGTGCATACCCTGACCATCATGGAAATGGGCACGACGGAGAGCGGGATTGCAGCAATCGAAGTGCTCGATTCAGCTAACATCACCATCGACGTCCTCGGAGGAGGCGATGGAAGCTACTGGCTGGCTGAGCAGCAGACGCTCCGCATCTCTCAACGGGACTGGCGCCTCGATGGCTGGTACCGAATGAGCGTCACCGACTCCTCTGGAAATAGCAGCACCACCAGCGGTTCCTTCGAAGGCCATACGGTGATGATCACCAACCGAGATTCACTTGCCGCCATTCAAACGTTTCGTGCAGCAAGCAATAGCTTCCTCTGCGATACACTCGAGCTCTACAACTACGGCGGCTATCCGAAGCGTTTCGACAAGCTTGTCATTCGTGGGATCGAATTTGCTCCACCTCCATCGTATCTGCCGCTTGTGCTTGCACCTGGGCAACGGGTACGTGTGCCAGTATGTGCCCTCTTGCCGCCATTCCGCGCAAGCTCGGAGAATATCTACCGCGATACGCTCGAGCTTGTGGTCGGCTGCTTTGTACGCCGGATGCCTGTAGAGATTACAATCACCGCGCCAAGCTATAGCGCCGAAAGTTCATGTGGCGTCGTTGTCGGTACGCCTCCTGCCAATAATACTCCGACGCTGATCCGTGATGGCGGCAGTATCGAGCTGCTCTTACCATCGAGCGGCGATTGGCAGCTTGCACTCTACGCAACCAGTGGACAACTGCTCTGGCAAACTCAAAGCACAGGAACACGCGCGCGGTGGGATATGGAACGCCTGCCACCAGGTGCGTACTGGCTCATTGGTATAAACGGCACCGCGATGCTGCGGGTGCCAGTGCTCTGGACTGGGCAGTAATTTTGCACGTAGTCCGACACAATCACTATCAGCCTGCCATGCAACTGTTCATTGACTCTGCCAACCGCGATGAGATCCGCACTGCCGCTGGGCTTGGGATTATCGCAGGTGTGACGACAAACCCGAGTTTGCTCGCTAAAGAAGACCCGTCAACGCCGGTCGAGAAGATCATCACGGAGATTTACCAAACCGTCGGTGGCCATATTTCCGTGGAGGTTGTCTCGACAGATACCGACGGGATGATTCGCGAGGCCGAGGAGATTCTCTCGTGGCTGCCGGAGGCAACGATCAAAATCCCGATGATTCCTGCTGGGCTTGCAGCAGTTGCGCGGCTGAGCCAGCAAGAAATTCCAACCAATGTCACGCTTGTGTTCTCGCCAGCGCAAGCGCTCGCTGCTGCAAATGCGGGTGCAACGTACGTGAGCGTTTTCCTCGGACGGCTCGACGATACCGGACACGATGGGATCAGTGTCCTCGAGGATGTCGCCGAGATCTGGGATGTGCAGGAAATCGAAACTCAAATCATCGCTGCATCGGTGCGGCATCCGATGCACATCGTTCGAGCAGCAAAAGCGGGTGCACATATCGCAACGGTGCCCTACACGGTGCTCATGCAATCGCTCAAGCATCCGCTTACGGATGCGGGACTTGAGGCTTTCTTGCGCGATGCAGCAAAACGTCAGGTGCAGACGGTAACAGTCTGATGAAGCACCTCCTACTGCTGTGCACCGCATGGGTGCTTGCTTTCGGGCGCGGAGAGGAAATTGTTCCGTTTGCGCTCGACGATCAGTGGGGTACACGCTGGGAGTCGAGCCAGCTTTCCGGCAAACCCTACGTGCTCATCCTCGCCGACCGAGAGGGGGCGGAGCACGCTCTGCAGTGGGGTACTGAGCTCGGGCGCCGGCTCGGGAACGATGTACCAGTGCTGGGGTGTGCAAACTTCGATGGTGTTCCATTTTTCCTGCGGTGGTATGTCCGAGCGCGGGTCCGCGCTCGAGTGCCTCATGCACCGCTGCTCCTTGATTGGGAAGGTACGCTCTTCGAGCGCCTCCGTTGCAAAGATGGTGTGCCGACCGTGCTTGCTGTTGGCAGTGATCGGCGGATTATCTATCGGTACGAGGGACCGCCAGAGCCACATACCATCGGGCAGGTTGTAGGGATGATTCGATCATTACGTGCCGAGACTACGCGATGAGCGACTACGATTACCTTGTGTACACCGACGGTGCATGTATTGGCAATCCTGGTCCTGGTGGGTGGGCAGCAATTATTCGCGGCCAAGACGGTAGCGAACGTATCCTTGCTGGCAATGCGGTACGCACGACGAACAATCGCATGGAGCTGACCGCAGCGCTCGAAGCACTTCGAGCGCTCCCGGAGGGGGTGCGAGTGCTCCTTCGCACCGATTCGCGTCACCTTGCCGATGCAATCGAAAAAGGCTGGGCAGAACGCTGGCGTGCGCATGGCTGGAAGCGCAATCGCCGCGAGCGCGCGGAAAATAGTGACCTCTGGGAGCAGCTCCTTGCTGAACTCGAACGTCGAACTGTTCGGATCGAGTGGGTTCGTTCCCACAACGGCGATCCACTCAACGAACGCTGCGATGCGATTGCCCGCCAAGAAGCGGAACGTGCGACAGGTGTTGATGCAGGATATGAACTTGCTAAAGCTGAGCAGCAGGAGCTCCTTCTTTCCAATGAGCCTTCCCGCACGCATCACGCAGCGATTGAGTGCCGAGCTGAAGTCGGTGGTACGGTCGTGATTACCGATGGAACAAACAGCGTTCGACTCGAACGCTGGCAAATTCCAGAGCTGGTCTATGATCTCACAAAGCTCCTCACGTCATAATGCGGTGGGTGGTTGGATTGCTTCCTGCCATCGTTTGGGCGCAGGTAGAGCTCACCATCCCTGATACACTGCCGTCGAAGATCGTGCGTTGGCAAGGCATTCGAGGCGATGTTCTTCTTCAGGGGCGTGGTGCAGTGCGGATTCTTATGTGCCTTGAACCATCGCATGGGGAAGCACTCTGCACCCCGTTTGCACGACAGCCAATCACGCTCATTGCTGATTCGCTACGGATTCCGTTTGCTGCGCTCATTGCGGAGCTTCTCGCTTCGGCCGAGCCGTTTTTCTATCGGGGATCTCTGCCAGAGGGGCAGTGCCGGATCTGTGTTCGCCTGGCGGATGCGAACGATTCATCCAGGGAAGTTACGCCGATGCGCTGCCGAGCAGTTTTTCTACACGGCCTTCCGCACGTAGAGGCAACTGGAGCTACCGGTACAGTCAGGGCGAGCGATAGCACACTGCTGCACTTTCAGTGGACGATTCCAACACCAGTCAAGGATGAGGAAGTGGAGTGGGAGCTCCGCATCGTTCCGCGTCGCCTGGGGCAATCGGCGTGGTACGCGCTGATGGTGAATGCGCCGATTGCCGAGTGCACCCGGGAATCGAGCAAACAAACGGCGTGGGAATGTTCATTCCGCACGATAGTTTTCCCGCCGCAGACGCAATACGTGTGGGGGATTTTTGCACGCTTTGCAGGCGAGCAGTGGGAGCTGGTTTCTCCGGTACGGGAGTTTGTTGTTATGCGGTAGGGGGTCAGGTGCTCACGCTTGCAATGAATGGCAGGAGTTCTCCGCGATACTACCCCACGACAACATTGACCAACTTATCGGGGACAACGACGACGTTCCGAATTGTTTTGCCAGCAACGAAGCGCTGAACGTCGGGATGTGCCAGCGCTGCATTGCGGAGCACCTCGCCATCGCTGCCAGCGGGGACGCGCAGTTTTGCCCGAACCTTGCTGTTGACTTGAACGACAATTTCTACCTCCTCTTCCTGCAAAGCCTGCTCGTCCCAGTCGGGGAATGGCTCGTAGGCAAGTGACGCGTCGTGGCCGAGCAAACTCCACAGCTCTTCGGCAATATGCGGTGCAAAGGGTGCCAGAAGCAGGACAAATTGTTCCATCACGCTGCGTGGTCGCTGCGGAAGACGGGAGCATTCGTTGACGAAAATCATCAACTGTGCAATTGCAGTGTTGAACGAAAGCGATTCGATATCCTCGCGCACTTTTTTAATCGTGCGGTGAAGCAATCGGGAGAGCGCCGGATCGGGAGGAACCTCCGCAATTGCGCTGCTCAGCGTGCCGTCGGGGTTTGTGTACATCCGCCAAATGCGGTCGAGAAAACGCTTGATGCCTTCGATGCCATGGCTCGACCATGGTTTGGTTGCCTCCAGTGGACCGAGGAACATCTCGAAGAGCCGCAATGCATCGGCGCCATAGCGACGGACGACGTCATCTGGATTGATGACATTACCGAGTGACTTAGACATCTTGCGCCCATCCTCGCCGAGGATCAGCCCTTGGTGGAAGAGCTTCGCAAACGGTTCTTTTGTAGGCACCAGCCCGTAGTCGTAGAGCAGCTTGTGCCAGAAGCGTGCATAGAGCAGGTGCAAGACTGCGTGTTCGGCACCACCAATGTACACGTCAACACCACCACGGTTTGGGTCGCTGCCAAGCCAGTAGCGAAGCCGCTCCGGATCGGCGAATCGCTCGTCGTTGTGGGGATCGCAGAAGCGCACGTAGTACCAGCAGGAGCCTGCCCACTGCGGCATGGTGTTTGTTTCGTAGTGGCCGTGTTTGCCTGTTTTGGGATCCCAAACGTCCATCCACTCGGGAACTGTTGCCAGGACACTTTCTCCGGTGCCAGTTGGTTTGAATTCGCGGACTTCAGGCAAGCGCAACGGGAGCTCATCGTCATCGAGCACGCGGCGGGTTCCGTCGTCGAAATGGAGAATGGGGATCGGCTCGCCCCAGTAGCGCTGACGCGAAAAGAGCCAGTCGCGAAGCTTGTAGCGGATCGCTGGACGACCGTATCCGCGGCGCTCAAGCCACTCGACGATGCGGACTTTTGCTTGTGGTGTTGGCAATCCATCGAGCGAAATTTCCTCGTTGGAGGAATTGCACGCGATACCGTCGGCGACGAATGCAGCATCCAACGGCTCCGGGAGATCGCCGCTTTCTGGGCGCGCGACGATCTCAATGGGCAGGTCGAAGCTTCGCGCAAACTCGAAATCGCGCTGGTCATGTGCGGGGACAGCCATGATGGCACCGGTGCCGTAGTGAACAAGGACGTAATCGGCAATCCAGATTGGGATTTCACGCTTCGTCGCGGGATTGAGGGCATAGCTGCCTGTGAAGACACCGGTTTTCTCATGGCTTAGCTCTGCTCGTTCCAGGTCGGTTTTCCGTTGCGCTTGGGCGATGTAGGCTTCGACCGGATCGCGCCGATCGGGCGTTGTGATGGATCTGACTGCCGGGTGCTCTGGTGCAAGCACTAGGTATGTTGCACCGAAGAGTGTATCAGGGCGCGTGGTGAACACCGTGATAGATTCCTCCGACCCAATGACGGGGAAGAGAATTTCCGCACCTTCACTTTTGCCGATCCAGTTTCGTTGCATCTCTTTGGTGCTCGAGGGCCAATCCACCAGGTCGAGATCCTCCAGGAGCCGTTCAGCATATGCAGTGATGCGTACCATCCACTGGCGCATTGGGCGGCGTTCGACGGTGTACCCTTTCTCGCGCCACTCGTCAACTTCCTCGTTTGCCAGCACCGTGCCGAGTTCCTCGCACCAGTTGACGGGCACAAGCGCCAGATACGCCAGGCGATGTTGGTCCCGCCAGGCGTCGGGATCTGTGCAGTCGGGCGGGATGGGGAGCTCTTCGATTGGCCGTGCACGTTGCTGCTCGGTATCGTACCACGAGTTGTAGATGAGCCGAAACATCCACTGCGTCCACCGATAGTAGCGAGGATCGGTGGTAGTGATCTCGCGTGACCAATCGTAACTGAAGCCCAGCATCTTGAGCTGGCGCTTGAAGGTGGCGATGTTCTCTGCAGTTGCGACCTGCGGGTGGATGCCAGTGGTCATCGAGTAGCGCTCAGTTGGAAGGCCGAATGCATCCCAGCCCATTGGGTGGAGAACGTTGTAGCCACGCATGCGCATGTACCGCGCAAGAATGTCGCTTGCGGTGTAGCCTTCGGGATGCCCAATATGGAGACCTGCACCACTCGGGTACGGGAACATGTCGAGAACGTAGTATTTCGGTTTGGCGGTGTCTTCGGTAACACGGAATGTTTGGTGCTCATCCCAATAGCGTTGCCACTTTTCTTCGATGTATTCGAATGGGTACGAGGATGACATAGCGCTGTCGGCTTGAGATGGTGAAATCCGCTCGTGGAGAGGGCGCAAATGTACGAACATGCTCAGAGGCGCTCGCCGCGGAAGCTGATGGAACTGCTACCTTTGCAGTTGGCACTGGAATTGCCGATACTTGAGGTGACTTCGATGTTGCGTTCGACAGTGCCGATGGACGATTGGCGCAAACGGATTGCCGATCTGGTGGTGCAGTACTTCGGCGTGCGCGGTGTGACGCGTTCGCGGCTGGAGCTGTTTCTGCGCCAAGTTGAGCAGTTGATGGCTACTGTCGGGGATGATAATCTGCCAGCAGAGTTGCGCCACATCGTTGCAAACCTTCAGACGATGACCATCCTCTTGCGTCGGCGGGAGCAAGATGGCGAGCCAATCTACGTTTTACGCGAAGGGCGTTTGGCTGGCAAGTTGACCACTGAGCAGGTTCGTGGGAAGAGCCCCCGCGAGCTTTTCCCGCCCGAAGTCAATGCCGTCACGATGCCGATGGTTGCTCGTGCGTTTGCGGGCGAGGATATTGAGTTCGCCTACACGCTCGATGGACGGACGTTCTTGACGTACCTCCATCCATTCCGGCGCGATGCCCGTGGGAACGTTCTCGAAGTCCTCGGTTCGATGGTGGATGTCACCAGTGAGCGCCGCTATGCAGCTGAGCTTGAGCATAACGAGCAGCTCTTCCGCGCGCTCATCGAAAACATGCCCTGTGGCGTGCTCTACGAGGAAACGACCGCCGATGGAACAGTAACCCAAGTGATCGCGAACCCTGAGTTTACGCGGTTGACGGGATACAGTGTCGAGGACTACCGCAATACGCCGCCAGAGCAGTGGTCCGAGCGTGTCCATCCTGACGACCGCCAGCATGTGCAGCAGCAGTATCAAGCATGGCTCGATCGCGCTGAGTCGGGACCCCTCCATTTGCAGTATCGTTTCTACGATCGCTACGGAATTGTTCGGTGGCTGGATAATTACCTGGCGCGAATCTTCTACGAGGATGGTCGCGATGGTGTCTTGCAGGTCGTGCTCGATATCACGGAACGCGCCACTGCAGAACAGCGGTTGCGCCATGCTGCATCCTACTTGGAGCAAAGCATCGAACCAATCATTGATTGTGATGAAAATTTCCGCATCACATTTCTCAATCGTGCGGCGCAGCAGGCATTCCCGGAACTTGAGTTTGGTGCAATCGTGAGCGAGTACCCGCTCGGCAGTGACCTACCGCTGCGATGCTCCGACAAGCAAAGTGATCAGCACCTTGCACTGGTGCATGTCGGCAGCAGGGCATTCCAACGGCTGCTTGCACGGACAGAACGGGGGTGGCGACTATTTTGCCACGACGTTACGCCGCTGGCCGAAGCCGAGCAGACGCTCCGCCGCGCTCTTGAACGCGAGCAGGCGCTCACGCTCCTCCGCTCCCAATTTGTCTCAACACTCTCACACGAGTTTCGGA
>RFIK01000058.1 GCA_003695605.1 Chlorobiota bacterium | reverse complement strand
GTGATGCGAGAACCCCAAGAAGTGCACCTACACCCGCAATGGCGGTGATCATCCACCTACGCCAGAACGTGACCATGGTTCGTCCATTGATAACCAACAAACAGCAGAAGAATACCGTGAGTACATGTGCATACGGTAGAAGTATCGTCGTTTGCAGCAGCTACTTGAACGCACGCCAGTAGGGAGCATAATTTTCACGCGGTTGAATTGTGTTCATCCACCGCATGCCGCTACTAAATTACAACATGCAGATCGTATGATGTGCTGTATCACCGATGTTCCACACTACCTGACCTTCTATGTTTCTTCTTCAGATGTCTCAAGGAATAGCTGTGGTGGTCGGCGCCGCACTTTTCGGCACTCTTCTCACTGGCTGCGTAAGTAGCTCCACTCTGAACATCGACCGCATCACCCTCGGTCACGGCGGCGGAGTTACGGGCCTGCAATCTGGCTATCGGATTGAACGGAACGGCATCATTGAAGAGTGGGAAATTCGCGGCGGCAGCACGCAACCCCGTTCAACAGCGAAGGTGCCGGCCAGTTCGATTCGCCCATTCTTTGCGCGTGCCAGGTCTCTCCGGCTCGATACCATCCACATTGACGAGCCTGGCAACATGACATACTGGATCGAAGTTTCTGAGGGCACTACCAGCCACCGTCTCCGCTGGAGCAATAGCGCTCGTCTGCCTGAGAGCGTTGCCGAGTGGTACGAATCGTTACGAAGCTACTGCCGCCAGGTAAGTGGTGATGGGAAGTAGTGTGGAGAACGGAGAGTATTTTTGCACAAGCGGTGAATGCTCTCCACTACTGCACGAGGTTTCACCATGCAGACCAGACTCGGAGCTGCAATACTTGTAGCGTTACTATGGGGAACGACTGCATATGCACAGGTTTCTCTCCCCAAACCGTTATTCGGGAAAAGTACCTCACGCTTTGTCCGCCCAGCGATTCACGGTGCCCAGCCTCAATGGCCCGACGCGCAGAAACTCGAACGCTTGCGCTCACTATCCTATCACGGAGGATTGAGTATCACCCCTGGTGATGCTGGCGGACGAACGATTTACGCTGAACGCAGCTCCTTGGCAGTGCTCCAGCCGAAAGCAGCACCCCAGCAACAGCGCGGCACTGTAGCAGTAGCGTTGGGAACAGCACTATTGGAAAAAGTGGGTATCCCCTCGCCACAGCTCGTGCTGGAACGTCAGTGGCAAGACGAACTGGGTATGACACACACTGTGCTCCAACAGACAATCTCCGGCATCCCCGTCTGGGGAAGCGAGATGCGTGTTCACTTCGACCGCACTGGCGTTGCTCAGCTTACGCATGGAACCGTCTTCCAACCAGATCCTACCCTGCTACTCGAGGATGCAATCGGCGCAGACAGCGCACGGGCAATCGCTGCACGGTTCCTTGCAACACGCACCGAACTACGCGGAACGCAGCACGCATGGAACGCCGAGCGCGTAATCTTCCCCGAACGAACCCCACCGTGGCAGCTCCGCTCGTGTTGGCATGTGACGGCATATCCTGATGGTCTCCATCGGTGGGAAGTCTTTGTTGAAAGTAAGAACGGCACGGTCGTCTTCGCCTACAACAACACACACCGCGACGGTCCCGCAACAGCGCAAGCGACCGATCTGCTCGGCCAGCAACGCACAATCAATACCTATCAACTCCGCGGGACGTATTACCTGCTCGATGCATCGCGGCCGATGTACAACCCGCAACAGTCGCAATTGCCCGACCGTCCTGTCGGCGCACTGCTGACGGTATCAGCGAACAATACCGATCTCGAGAGAATCACACACATCACGTCCCCGACGAACACCTGGAGCGACCCAACAGCTGTCTCTGCGCATGTCAATGCAGGCCTCGCCTACGAGTACTACCGCACTACGCATGGGCGGAATTCTCTCGATGGAAATGGTGGGACAATCTACAGCGTCATCCACGTTTCCGAGAATGGCCGCCCAATGGATAACGCCTATTGGAACGGGAAGGTCATGGCCTATGGTGATGGGAACGTTGCGCTTCGCCCTCTTGCACGTGGTCTCGATGTCGCTGCCCATGAAATGACCCACGGCGTCATCGAACACACCGCAAACCTTCAGTACCTTAGCCAATCGGGCGCCATCAACGAATCCATGGCAGATGTTTTCGCAGTGATGGTTGATCGGGATGATTGGCTCGTTGGGGAGGATGTCGTCAATCCTGCATACTTTCCCTCCGGGGCACTGCGCAGTTTCATCGATCCACATAACGGCGGCAGCAGACCTCAAGACCCCGGCTGGCAGCCGCGCCACATGAGCGAATACCAGCAGCTACCCGAAACGCCTGAAGGTGACAACGGCGGTGTGCACGTCAACAGCGGCATCCCCAACCATGCCTGCTACCTTCTGGCACAACAAATCGGACGCGAGAAGACTGAGCGCATCTACTACCGAGCACTGACGACGTACCTCCGTCGCACTTCGCAGTTTCTCGATTTGCGACGGGCGATCATCCAGGCCGCGCGCGACCTCTACGGCGATGGGGCAGAAGCTACCGCAGCAGCGCAAGCATTCGATGCCGTGGGGATCACCGACGGTGGTGGCAGTGGCTCAACTCCACGCGACTACCAGCCAGTCCCTGGTACCGATCGTCTGCTAGTCTATTCTCCCGCAACTGGTGCGCTCTACGTTTTCGATGACGCCAACAACCCAAGCACACCGCGCCAAGTCTCCTCTCAGGCAGGGATTTTTTCTCGGCCGTCGGTAACCGACGATGGGAGCGTCTGCCTGTTCGTCGCTGGCGATAATACCTTCCGCGCGTGCCTGCTCACCTCCCCATCAATCCAGGAAACCATCCTCGAGGCTACCCCTATCTGGCGGAGCGTTTCGATCTCACCGGATGGGAAACGAATCGCCGCAACCACGATCGCCTGTGAGCCAACGATTTACGTTTACGACGCAGACAGCCAAACATCGCGTGCGTTCCGTCTCTACACCCCGAACTATTCGGGAGATACCTCCGGCTCCCAGCTTGCATTTGCAGATGCAATGCAGTGGAACCTCGATGGGCAAACTCTCCTGTTTGATGCACTCAACCTAACGGTTACCGCTACCGGTGACACCCTCGCTTACTGGGACATTCTCCAACTTCGGGCGTGGGATAAAGCTACCAACACCTTCGGCGCAGGATTGATCGAGCGCGTGCTCCCCGTTCAGCCAATTGGAATCCACATCGGCAATCCGGCGTATGCAAAGAACTCCCCTTCTGTCATTGCCTACGACCTTTACGATGCAACCAACGACCGCTACGCTGTCATGGCTGCTGACCTTTTCCGCCAGAACATCGGGCAGCTCGCACTGAACAGTCAGCTCGGCTTCCCCAGCTATCGCGGCGATGATGGGCGCCTTGCGTTTACGACGGTCGTTGGCATTACCAGTGGTATCAGCACCGTTGCACTCGACCAAACGAAGATCCGCCCGGCCAGCACCCCCCAACCGCTCATCGCATATGCAATCGTGCCGGTGTACTTCCGCGTCGGGCAGCGACCGACGAACACTACCTCTGATGACGATCGTCACAGCATGCGCCTGGAGATCATTCCCCAACCAGTTAGCAGCGATGCCTTCACGATAGCACTCAGTGGCGACAGCACTCCATCATCTGGCTGGTCGTGGATGATCGCAGACGTACTCGGGCGCGTTCTCCTCCACGGCAATGCAGTAACCCCATCGGTCACGCTTGCAGCTGATCGCCTTGCGCCGGGGATCTACGTTTGCACTGTTACAGCAGGCGATAAGCGCCAGAGCATTGCTTTTCCGGTCATTCGCTAAATGAACTTCTCCTGCTGAACTCCAGATGTTGCCGCGCGTTGCCATCATTTTCACGGGCGGGACAATTGCATCCTCGCTATCGGAGGCGTTCGGGGGTGTGGTCCCCTCGCTCGACGCCGATGACATCCTCGATGCAGTTCCGGACATACGCTCCATCGCAGCGATCGAGGCAATCGAATACGGCAAGTTCCCCGGCCCACACATGACACCGGAGCGGATGTTCGAAGTTTCGCAACTGGCGCAGCAGCTCCTAGCGCGGGACGACGTCGCTGGCATTGTCGTCACGCACGGCACCGACACGCTCGAAGAAACCGCCTTCCTGCTCGACTGCACCGTCGCAAGCTCCAAACCTGTCGTTGTCGTCGGAGCAATGCGCAACTCGAGCGAACCAGATTGGGATGGTCCGCGAAACCTGCGCGATGCTGTTGCAATCGCGGTCAACCCGCAGTTCCGGGGCATGGGCACGCTCGTCGCAATGGCGGGCGTTATCAACGCAGCCTCAGAGGTCACAAAGACCGATACCGAGGAAGTCAACACGTTCCGCAGCCTTGATTTCGGCCCACTCGGCCGCATCTCGAATGGCAAACCTGTCCGCTACCGTGGGCCCGTCCATCGGGAGACGTTCCCGACAGTACGCATCCCGGCATTCGTCCCGCTGGTAAAGTGCTACGCCGGAATGGATGGCTGGATTATCCGCGCTGCACTCGAGCGCGGTGCCGAAGGTCTGGTCATCGAGGCAATGGGTGTTGGGAACGTTCCTCCACCGGCGTACTACGCCACCCTCGAGGCGATCGAACGTGGCATCCCCGTCGTCTTAGTCTCGCGGTGTCCTGTCGGGCGCACTGAGCACATCTACGCCTACGAAGGTGCCGGCAAGCACTTGCACGAAGCAGGTGTCATCTTCGCTGACTTCCTCAACGGACAGAAAGCGCGCATCAAGCTCCTCTGCGCGCTCGGCGCTGGATATAGCCTTGCGCAAATCCGCGCATCGTTCGAGTGGGTAGAGTAATTTCGTACCCCTATGCCTGCGACAACTGCACAAACGCCGCTGATGCGGCAGTACGAGGCTATCAAGCGGCAGCATGCCGATGCGATCGTGCTGTTCCGCATGGGGGATTTTTTCGAAACATTCGGCGATGATGCTATCGTCACCGCGAAAGTGTGCGGGATTGTCTTGACCAAGCGCAACAACGGCGCCGCCGGGGACGTCCCGCTTGCCGGCTTTCCACACCACCAACTCGATATCTACCTGCCCAAACTCGTCGCGGCCGGCTACCGGGTCGCAGTCTGCGAGCAACTCGAGGATCCCAAGCAGGCGCGCGGTCTCGTCAAACGAGGCATCGTCGAGATTGTCACTCCGGGAGTGGCGCTCTACGACAAGGTGCTCGAGGCAGGAATGAATCGCTACGTCGCGGCCCTCATCTCGATCGGCGACACTGTCGGGCTTGCCTACGCAGACGTTTCGACTGGCGAATTTGTCGTCGGGCAACTGAGCTGGAACCACGCACTCGCCGCAATCGAGGCGCTCGCTGTCGCCGAAGTGCTCGTCCCCAAACCACAGGCAGATCGCTTCCAGAGCGAGCATGCGCAGCGCGCTCTTGCAGCAGTCATCACACGGCTGGAGCCATGGCACTTCGACGCCGACGATGCGCGCCGCGTGCTTACAGAGCATTTCGGAACGCACTCGCTCAAAGGCTTCGGCGTCGAGGATCTCGATGCCGGGATTGCAGCCGCTGGCGCACTTTTCCGCTACATCAGCGACGCCCAGCTCGGTAATACCCAGCACATCCGCTCGCTCAGGCGATGGCACGACCGCGACGTCATGCTGCTCGATGCAGGCACACGCCGCAACCTGGATCTAGTGCCGACAAGCGGTGGGCGCTTCTCGCTCATTGCCGTCCTCGATCGGACGCTCACCCCGATGGGTGCGCGACTGCTCAAACAGTGGCTGCTCGTCCCCCTCCGCCGCAGGGACGCGATCACCGAACGTTTGGATGCCGTCGAGCAACTCTACCGCCACGACGAGCTTCGCCACCGCGTGCGGACATTACTCGAACCTATCGGGGACGTCGAACGTTTGGTAATGAAAATCTGCACCGCCCGCGCTACGCCGCGCGAGCTGCGGAGCCTGGCTACTGTGCTCGGGCAGGTACCGCTCCTTGCACGACTGGCTGCACACGTGGACCAGGGTCCGCTCCGTACACTGTTGGAGAATCTCCCCCGGATGGAGCAGCTGCACGAGCACATCGAGCGTGCCCTTGTTGATCAGCCGAGCGTGCAGCTCGGTAGTGGCGGTGTCTTTCGTCCTGGCTACAACCCCCAGCTCGATGCAGCACTCGAGGCGCTCTACCACGGGAAAGAGTGGCTGGCTCGCTACCAGGAGCAGCTCCGCCACCAAACCGGAATTGGCTCGCTCAAACTTGGATTCAACAATGTGTTCGGCTACTACATCGAGGTTACCAACACACATCGGTCCAGAGTACCCGACAGCTTCATCCGCAAGCAAACGCTCACCAACGCAGAACGCTACACAACTGCAGAACTCGATGACCTTGCCGCGCGCATCGCTTCTGCAGCCGACCAGGTGCAAATCCTCGAGCAACAGCTCTTTGCTGAGCTCCGCGGAGAAATCGCCGAACATGCTACTGACCTCCAGGAACTTGCCCGTGCGCTTGCACGGCTGGATGTCTTCCAATCACTGGCGACGATTGCGATCGAACGCCACTACGTCCGCCCCTCCCTTCGCACCGATGGTGTCGTGCACATCGAAGCTGGGCGACACCCCGTCGTCGAGGCTTTCCTTCCACCGGGCCAGCACTTTCAACCGAACTCCACCCTCCTCGGTACACCAGAGGAACGCATCCACATCATCACCGGCCCGAACATGGCGGGGAAATCCTGCTACTTGCGGCAGGTGGGTTTGATTGTTTTGATGGCGCACGCCGGATCGTTCGTCCCAGCTGATCGCGCAGAAATACCGCTTGTGGACCGCATCTTCACACGGGTCGGCGCACAGGATAACCTCGGCGCCGGCGAAAGCACATTCCTTGTCGAAATGCAGGAAGCAGCAACGATCGTCAACAACGCCACGCGGGAGAGCCTCATTTTGCTCGACGAAGTCGGACGCGGTACTGCAACACGTGAAGGAATCGCCATCGCCTGGGCAATAGTCGAGTACCTTTACCACCGCATCGGTGCAAAGACGCTCTTTGCAACGCACTACCGCGAACTGACCGAACTTGCAGAGCACTATCCCGGCATTGTCTGCTACCAGGCCGAGGTCAAGGAGGTCGGTTCGACGCTCCTTTTTCCGCACCGCATCGTCCGTGGCACAAGCGACCATTCGTTCGGAATCCACGTTGCGCAGATGGCTGGATTGCCGGACGCAATCGTTGAACGGGCGCGCACCATCCTGTCGCAGCTCGAACGTACCAGCCCATCGGCTCCAGAGCCACTTCGCATCGCAGCGGAACAGACGGTGCAGCTGTCCATCTTCGAGGCCGCTCCCGATCCCATCCGCGAGCAGCTCCGGATGCTCGATCTGGAGCGCATGACCCCGCTCCAAGCCTTTCACGTGCTCGCAGAACTTATCGAGCGAGCGCGGCAGTGAAACAAAGTTTCGGCGTGCTGTATTAGTTTGCACAGCATCCGATGTACGATTCAGCGTTGATTGCCTGTGCGCATTGCCGCCGTTCCACTCGCACTCGTATTGCTGCTGCAAAGCTGCCGCGAGCCAAGCTCACCGGTCAGCCTACCGACCGCTGATTCTGCAGCGATCTGGCGGCAGGTGTTCATCCCGCCGGAACAGTGCCAGCGCTGCCACCCGGATCACTACCGCGAATGGTCAATCTCCATGCACGCCTATTCGGTGGTAGATCCGATGTTCCACGCAATGAACGAGCAAGGCCAACAGCGTACCGGCGGACGACTCGGGCAGTTCTGCATAGCCTGTCACTCACCCGCTGCGACGTTGCTGGGCGAAGCCCCGACGGGAATCGTGCGCGGAGAACTTTCGCCC
>RFIK01000057.1 GCA_003695605.1 Chlorobiota bacterium | reverse complement strand
CCGCCGTCGAGCAGCGCAATTGCCTGCTCTGCAACGGCGCGCCGGAGATTCTCAGTGCTCAGCGGCCCGATCGGTTGCAGCATGGTCGGCGGCGGACCGATGACGCCGACGACGAACGCGCGATGGGCAGCCGCCTTTCGCGCGATCCACACGGCTTTGCGATTGAGTTCATAGACACGATCGGCGCGATCAAGCTGCGCAAGCCAGAGACGGCTGGCACGCTCAGTCGGGGTACAAAGCAGCTCTGCGCCCGCTTCGACGAATGCATGCATTGTCTCTTCGAGCACCAGCGGCGCTTGGAGCACCACTAGTTCGATTCGGTCGTGCGTGCGGTTGCTCAGCGCATGCTCGACGGAGCCAACAGCGACGATTGGCCGGGCATCTTCTAATCGTGCGCGGAACGTTCGTGTTGCCATCAGTACGTGTGGGGTAGTCCCAAGATCATTTGGAAGCAAAATTCGCATTTTTGCCCGCATGCTGCGGAACGATGCGTTCTTCCGCCGATGTTTTCATGGAACCACCATAGGATTGCCAGCGATGTTTTCCCTTCAGCTGACTGAAACACACGAGATGATCCGCCAGACTGCGCGGGAGTTTGCGCAAGCCGAAATAGCACCGACAGCAGTCGAGCGCGATAGAACTGGCGAATTCCCTGCGGAGATTGTTCGGAAGCTTGGTGAACTTGGCTTCCTCGGCATGATGGTCTCGCCCGAATGGGGAGGTAGCGGCCTTGATTGCATCAGCTACGTCATCGCGATGGAGGAAATCTCCAAAGTTGATGCCAGCGTCGGCGTCATCATGTCCGTCAATAATTCGCTTGTCTGCTGGGCGATCGAAACCTATGGCACCGAAGAGCAGAAGGAGCGCTACCTCCGTCGTTTGGCACAGGGAGAGATTATCGGTGCATTCTGCCTTTCAGAGCCTGAAGCGGGTTCTGATGCCACCTCGCAGCATACCACAGCAACTCGTCAGGGCGATGAGTGGATCATCAACGGCACCAAAAACTGGATCACCAACGGCACGACCGCCAGCGTGTACTTAGTGTTTGCGCAAACAAATCGTGAACTGCGCCACCGCGGCATAACGTGTTTTCTGGTGGAGAAAGGCACTCCTGGTTTTACGCACGGTGCCAAGGAAGATAAGCTCGGCATACGCTCGAGCGATACCTGTTCGCTCGGGTTCGATAACGTTCGAGTCTCGGACAGCAATCGGCTCGGCGAGGTCGGTCAAGGCTTCAAGATCGCGATGGAGACGCTCAATGGTGGGCGCATTGGGATTGCCGCACAGGCTCTCGGGATTGCAGCAGCCTCGCTGGACGCAGCGCTGACGTATGCACAGCAACGGCATGCCTTCGGACGCCCAATTGCAGAGTTGCAGGCGATTCAGTTCAAACTCGCCGACATGGCGACAAAGCTGGAAGCTGCACGGCTGCTGACCTACCGTGCAGCATGGCTCAAGGATCAGCATCAACGGTACGTCAAGGAAGCAGCGCAGGCAAAGCTTTTCGCATCGCGCGTTGCGGTCGAGAATGCACTCGATGCCATCCAGGTGCACGGCGGCTATGGCTACGTGCGCGAGTACTTGGTCGAGCGATACTTGCGCGATGCGAAGATCACCGAGATTTACGAAGGCACCAGCGAGATTCAGCACATCGTCATTGCACGCGAACTGCTGAAAGAGTACGCCCTCGTCTAAGACTTCCAAGGGGAAGCTCGGCACCGGACATCGGCGGTGTGAACTCAGTGCGCTGCGGTACGGGGAAATTTTCTCGGGGCGAAAAAAATTTTTTTCAGTGCGATGTCACAAAATGCCCGTTTCGAATACATGGGGGTAGAGGGCGGACGCAACGTATTGGCGAAGGGATCCTGGCTCAGGCGTTATTCTTCCTTGTTGTGTTCGGTGCGTGTGCAGTCCTTTGGGAATGAGCGCAAATGCAGCGTTGGCAGGAGTTCGCCGACGCGGGGCTGCCCACGGTAATAGACGCGTTCCAGGTAGAGGCCTGCCGCCGGTGCGGCCATCGCGAGCGGTTCGCGTGAAGCCGAGCGTAAATACTCGATGAGTTTCTCCTCCGGAAGATTGCCCTGGCCGATATGGGCGAGGACTCCAACGATGACGCGCGCCATGTGCCAGAGGAAATGCGACGCAGTTATCCGCACTAGGAGGAGCTGTTCGAAACGGGCAAGGCGGATTTCCTCGACGAACACCCGGGTAGAACGCACCGCAGGGTTCGGTTTTGCAAACGAGCGGAAGTCGTGCATTCCTTCGAGCAATTCAGCTGCCGACTGCATGCGCTCTTGGTCGAGTGGCTGGGCTACCCACCATGCATAGTCCTTGATGAACGCGCCGCGCCGCAGGGCGATTTGGTACAGGTAGCTCCGTGCAACGGCGCTCCGTCGAGCGTGAAAGGTGTGCGAAACAGGGGAAACCTCGAGCACGTGAATGTCGGCAGGCAAGTGCTCGTTGAGCGTAGCGCAGAGTGTGTGCGGCTCCAGAGTCGTGAGCAGATCGGTGTGGGCTACTTGTCCGAGCGCATGGACGCCGGCGTCGGTGCGCCCAGCGCCCGTGCATGTTGCGGATGGATCACCGGTAGCACTGCGCAGTGCACCGATGAGCTCGCCTTGAATTGTCCGTGCATTCGGTTGGAGTTGCCAGCCGCGATACCGCGAACCGTCGTACTCGATGGTGAGTTTATAGCGCTTACGCCGCACGCTACTTTGCAACGATTTTCATCTCCACACGGCGGTTTTGTGCACGTGCTTCAGGTGTTGTGTCCTTGACTTTCGG
>RFIK01000056.1 GCA_003695605.1 Chlorobiota bacterium | reverse complement strand
GGCTGTCCCGTTGTAGAAGCCTATCGAAACGAGGCTATCGAAATTCGCTACGTGCTTGGGGGCAACGTCTGGGAAGAGCTCGATGATCATCGAGCCGAGTGTTTTCCCGTTTTGGCTAACGGTGATTTTGTACTGAGGCCGTTCGACTCCTGGCGGTGGGGGCGGAACGTCGCCATCGCTGCGTGCATAGGCGGTTGCAACAAGTCCGGCGGCTACAAGACCGAAAAGTACATAGTGCATTGGAAGCGATTCAAGGATGGTGATACATTACTCATCGAAGATGCTTTTGACTGGCCCAGTCAGGATGCGGAGATTCGGTGCAGCGCTCGCAGCATCCTGCTCAGGACCTTGTCGGTACTGCACGCGAATTTCAGCATCGCGAATATCGGCAAACATCTGCTTGAGCACCTCGAGTCGTGCTGCATAGAGCTGCTCATTGACTGCTGGTGGCTGTGGTACGGGTGGAGGTGGCGGAGGTTCTGCGGATGCTTTCTTCCCTTTCTTTGGTTTCTTCGGAGTGCTCTTCCTCGGTTGAACAGGCGGTGGAGGTGGCTGCTCGCGTTCGCGGGCCAATTCAACGACAACGCGCATCTGCCGGTTTTCTTTGAGCAGGCCGAGTACACGCTCGATAGCAGCACGAGCCTCGGTGGTGAGCTCGGCGCCTTGCGCGGCAAACGCGCGGACCTCTGCAAGCGGCTCACCTTCCTGCAGCGAGCGCACCGTAAAATTGAACGTCACCTCCTTGAATTTCTGCAGCGGGGGAATCTCGATGCTCGTCTGCTTACGGTAGATCGCATAGCTGGAAAACAGGATCGAATAGCGTTGGCCCGATTCGAGCGGCTGAAGGTATTCTCCGGTTGCGCTGTTGACTTTGACGACAAATTTTTTCCCCGTTTTTTCGGAGATGATGACCATATCCATCTCGTAACCGAGTGGCTTTCCTGTCCGCTCATCGAGAACGGTGCCTTTGACGTTGACAAGCGCATTCTGAGCAAGGAGCACTACTGGCGCAAATGCCAAGAACGTTGCTCTGCGTATCGCTGCGTTCATTGGGAGCTTTTCGATTGGTGGAGGAATTCTGCTATGCGCTGGCGGCAATCATCAGTGCCACGAGCGATAACGTTGAGTGCCGCAGCATAGTGGAGTGCACCATCGAGGGCCATCCCGTGCATGCCATCGAGCAAGCGCTTTGTCAATGCGATCGAGCTTGCGCTGTTGGCAGCGAGTTTTTCCGCTAACTCAGCAGTTGCAATATCGAGCTGGTCGTGCTCTACGACGTAGGAGACCAGCCCAATCCGGTGAGCTTCGTCCGCAGTGATGAGTTCTGCACTGAGCAGCAACCGTCGCGCGATTGAATCGCCAACTTTCTGGAGCAGGTACGCCCCGACAATTGCCGGAATGAAACCGATCCGTACTTCAGAGTAGCCAAAGAGCGCCTTCTGCCGGGATGCCACGATGAAATCGCAGATCGTCGCAAGCCCGCAGCCTCCAGCAATTGCGGGTCCGTGGACTTTTGCAATTGTCGCCTTCGGACAGCGATAGATCGTTCGAAAGGTTCGTTCGAGGACGAGCGAATCGCTCAGGTTCTCGAGTGACGAATACCGGCTCATTGCCTGGAGGTATTCCAAATCGGCACCGGCACAGAATGCAGTACCGTTTGCTTCAAGCACAATGACTCGGACTTGCTCATCACCACAGAGCTGCTCGAATGCTCGCTCGAGCTCCACGAGCATGTGCGGCGATAGTGCATTGCGCTTTTCCGGACGATTGAGTCGGATGGTGGCGATTCCTCCGTCCCTACGCTCGAGCTGAAGTGTTTCCATCACCATATGCTGCGTTTGTCATACAAAATTAGGCACTCCCATGAAACCTCCTTCCCCGAGAGAACGGACGTTTCCCTTGCGTGTGCTCTGGATTGCCATGCTGCCAACTGAGTTCCTCTTGCTTTCCCCATTTCTATCAACAGGTGGGGAGAAAAATCGCTCCAACCATGTGCACAACGTGTTGGTTTATTCATCGCTCGGCGACACCTGCGGAATTTATCCACCATACTGTCGAAAACTGCGGAGCGATTTCCACCGAATATCAACACCTGAGATTGACTGCTTGTTTTTGTTCTCTGACGCATCAACCCTAAGAATGAAGGCTAAGCGAATCGATGTTTTCCACATTTCCACACATTCACAAGTGTTCCTTGTGCAAAAGTTTGAGTGTATCTTCGTATGGTAAGGAATGACCTCATCGGTGGTTGGATTCCATTTCTCGGCGGTACGCAGCAAGCCCTTCGTTGATACCAGAAAACCGAATACCGAGTTCTGCTTCAGCCAGGAGGGAGATCAATCCAGCACGCAATGGACGCGGTGCTTTTTGCTCGAGCTCGTGGGTCGTTACCGGCTCAACCAGGTCGGGTCGAAGGTCGAACGCGCGTGTGATAGCGAGGGCGAAATCGTAGCGGCTGCAATAATCAGCGCCGCCGATGTGGTAAAGGCCGCTTCGACGTCGCTCAACGAACTGAGCAGTTGCGAGCGCAATGTCGCCAGAGTACGTAGGATTCGAAAACTGATCCATAGCTGTGCGGATTGGAATATTCGCGGAAGCCAATCGAATCACCCACTCGACAAAGTCGCTTTTGGACGCACCACCGAAGCCATAGACCACATTCGTACGGATGATCGTGGCTGAACAACCGGACGAACGAATGGCGTTTTCACCGGCGAGTTTGGATTTGCCGTAGTAGTTGATTGGGTTGGGAATTTGCGTTTCATCGTATGGTCCAGCGCTACCATCGAATACATAGTCGGTCGAGTAGTGAACAAGGTGGATATCGAACGTCCGTGCGAAACGCGCGAGCATTTCCGGAAACCGCACGTTGAGCAACTGTGCGAGCGCACGGTCTGTTTCGCATCCGTCAACGTCGGTGTAGCCGATTGTGTTGATGATGACGTTCGGTTTGAACGCTTTCAGTGCAGCCTTGTAGCCGTCGAAATCAAGGGGTGAAATATTCGCGATTTCGATGTGGGCGACTCCTGTGTGCACGGACAACTCTTTGGAGGAAACAAGGAGGAGTGCGATGCGAGACTGCCGCCGGTAGTGCTCAATGAGTGCAGAGGCAATTTTACCCCCCGCGCCAGCTATTACGATTCGTTGCATACTGCTGAAGCGAAGCAGTGGAACAATAATGGAATGCAAAATTATCCCTCTGAAACTTCCCGATCCTTAGCGATGACCATGAGGGATGTCATACGTGACGTCAGTGGGATCCTCACGATTTGTATGACATATTGTCTTTTGAAAATTGCGAAAGCATGCTATTTATGATGTTTCAGTGTAATTTTGACATTTCAGCGAACGAAGAGAGCCAAGATCGCACAGTCAGAGGCAGATACTCCTGGTATTCGGGAAGCTTGGCCGAGTGTAGCAGGCCGAATACGGGAGAGTTTCTCCCGTGCTTCCTTCGATAATGAGGGGATGGTGTTGTAGTCAACGTTCGATGGAATTGCTCGGTATTCATTCTGTCGAAGTTGTTCGACTTCCCTGCGCTGTCGTTCGATGTAACCAGCGTATTTGAGTTCGATTGCTACCTGCTCGAGAAGCGAAGGAGTAGTAGGTGGTATTGTGGTGTTGTTAAGAAGCGCACTGTACCACGCAATGATCTCTTCGAGATCGAGTGCTGGACGGAGGGCAAGTTGTGCGATGGTGATGGATTCGTTGAGAGGAGATTCACCGTGCAGTTCTAAGAATGCATTCGTGGAGGAAGGGGGAAGTTTTGTCTGCCGGCACCAACTGAGGAAATTGCTCTTTGCTTTGCGCTCGTGGAGGATCCGGTCATAGGTCGTTCGGTCGAGTAGTCCAAAGCGAAACCCGTAGTCGGCTAAACGTTCGTACGCATTGTCCTGTCGCAACAGTAGCCGATATTCTGCGAGCGATGTAAAGATGCGGTACGGTTCGTCACTGCTCTTGTTGATGAGGTCGTCAATGAGGACGCCAATGTAGGATTCAGAGCGCAGGAGACGGAACTCTCCCTCGCCACGAAGGGCAAGTGCAGCATTGATCCCTGCAACGATACCTTGGGCGGCCGCTTCCTCGTACCCAGAAGTACCGTTGATTTGCCCAGCGAAGTACAATCCACGGATTGCCTTTGTCTCCAAGGTGTGGTGGAGTTGGTACGGGTAAAAAAAGTCGTACTCAACAGCATAACCGTAGCGAAGGATGTGGGCACGCTCAAGAGCGGGGATTGTGCGGAGTGCAACTTCTTGGACGTCTGCGGGCAAACTCGTCGAAAATCCGTTGACGTAGAATGAAGTGGTGTCCAATCCTTCTGGTTCGAGGATGATTGGATGGGATGCACGTTCGGCAAAGCGCGCGATTTTGTCTTCGATCGAGGGGCAATAACGCGGTCCTTTCCCTTTGATTAGCCCGGTGAACATTGGGGAGCGATCGAAGCCAGTGCGGAGAATCTCGTGCGTTCGCTCGTTCGTTGCGGTTGAGTAGCACACGATTTGGTTTCGCACCCGACGTGTGCGAATGGAAAATGGACGCGGCGGATGGTCTCCCACTTCAATAGTGGTTTTCGAGAAATCAATCGTACGCCCATCCACCCGCGGGGGCGTGCCAGTTTTGAGCCTTCCTTTCTCCAATCCTGCACCGGCGAGAAAATCGGATATTTTCTCCGCGCGTGGTTCACCGACACGACCACCAGGTGTCGCTTCCAGCCCTGTGTACATTACTGCGTTGAGAAACGTCCCACCACAGAGAATGACCGCACGGCATCGCAGCTCATCTCCAGACTGCAATCGTACTCCACGGACAGTGTCCCTTGCGACCAGGATTTCCTCAACCGTTCCTTCCGCAACTGTCAAATTCGAGATGTGGGAGAGAATGGCTTGTGCGTAGGCTGGATAAAGGTCTTTGTCATTCTGGCTCCGTGGCGACCATACAGCGGGTCCTTTCGAACGGTTGAGTATTTTGAACTGTAAGCCTGTCCGATCGGCGATTATGGGCATGATGCCACCGAGTGCATCGAGCTCTTTGACGAGATGACCCTTGGCGGTACCACCGATCGAAGGATTGCAAGAAAGTCGCCCTATCGAGCGCCTATCCATCGTAAGAAGCACGGTCCGACATCCCATCCGCGCACATGCGGCGGCAGCCTCGATGCCTGCGTGACCACCACCGATAACCACAACGTCGAATGAGTTCGTTGGGCTATCCATTGTGCCAATGTTTCACGTGAAACATCAACATTTGAGTGTGGATGAAAAATAAGGACCTACGGTCACCCGCGACTGGATCGCATCGCCTGGCTCAAAGACGATTATGGGCAAATGGGCGTGTTGCTACCGCGAATATGGGAATCTACTCTCGGTCGTAGGCACGTGTACACTACCCAGACATTCGAGAGACCTCACTAGCAGAGAAGTGCGCCATGCGCGCAACAATTTGTCGAGTTCAACAATTTGTGGAGCGTACCACCGACGAATTTTGCCGCACTACCCACTATTTTTGTTCGCATGCACACGTTGCGAGTGTTGATTCTCCACCCCCGTATTCCCTTCCGGCTCTACGATGGTGGTGCACTTGCCATACGGAGGGTCTACGACATGCTTCGTGAGCTTCCAGTATGGAAGGTCGGTGTCGTGGCGATGAACACCAGGCGTCATTGGGTTGACCCCTCCGAGATTGCGCACGTTTATGATGGAGCCGCGTTTTGGTGGGCGCCCGTGGATAACAGGATAACCCCTGTGAGTGCGCTCTGGAATCTCATCAATGGAACGCCATACCACGTGAGCAGATTTTGGAGTACCGCATACGCTGCTGTGCTCGAACGCGCACTGGGAGAGTTCAATCCGGATGTTGTCTTCTTCGAGGGACTGCCGACGACACTGTACATCGAGCTTGTTGCAGAGCGATCGAGCGCAGTGCGTGTGTACCGTGCACATAACATTGAGCACTCCTTGTGGGAACGCGTTGCAGCAGCCGAACGATCTATCGCAAAGCGACTCTACCTCCGCGAGCAAGCCAGGCGGCTTGCTATGTATGAGCAAAGGCTCTTTCGTGAGGGTCACCTTGATGGAATTGTGACCATCACTGCTGAGGATGCCGCACACAGTCGTGCGATCGGATTTTCTGGGCGGCACTGCATTGTTCCTTTCTCCGTTGACCTGGAAAATTACCCACCCAGATTTGACCCGACGGATCCACCGACGCTTTTCCACATTGGCTCACTCCACTGGGAGCCAAACCGTCAAGGCCTGGAATGGTTCCTGCGGGAAATCTTTCCGCGTGTCCGACAGAGTGTGCCCTGGGCAACATTCCACATCGCCGGTGCGCTACCAGCCAATCTCAAACTTTCAGCTCGTGATGGTGTCGTGCTGCACGGTATTGTCCCCGACGCAATCACCTTCATGCAGAACCAAAGCATTTTGGTGGTTCCCCTCCTGTCGGGAAGCGGAATTCGGAGCAAAATTATCGAAGCGATGGCTCTCGGCAAGGCAGTCATCTCAACGAGCATCGGTGCTGAGGGGATTGAGTGCATAGATGGCATCCACTATATCCGAGCTGATGCAGCGGAAGCATTTGCTAACGCAGTGGTCAGACTGCTGACCAGCCGCTCACTCATACAGCAACTGGGGCAGAATGCCCGCCGATTGGTCGAAGAGCGCTACAGCACCGAACGCGTTCGGAAGGATCTGGCTCAGTTTCTCTATGAGGTTGCGAGCACGCGCAACTCCGCACGATAGCATCCATTACGGGACTATCCACTCGACCTCCTACGCCTTGGCAGCTCACTTCCCGATACAGAACTGCGAGAATATCCGGTCGAGCAGATCGTTTGTCCATTGCTCGCCAAGGAGCGTGCTGAGTTCTTGCGTAGCGGTCCGGAGATCGAGCGCAATGCATTCGCCCGGCAGTCCTTCCGCAAGTGCACGGTGCGCAGCGGATAGCGCTGCTTCCACGCGGAGGAGGGATTCCCGGTGCCGCTCATTGACCAGTGCCACCTCGAGTTCCGCGGTTGATTCTTCGATGAGCTTCTCCAATCGCTCCACGACTTGCTCGATTCCCTCCCCCGTTCGCGCAGAAAGGAAAAGCTCGCCCTCAGTGCGTGGTGATGGAATGGTTTGAAGCAGATCACATTTGTTGTGCACAAGCAGTTGCACCACACCGGGAAATTCCTCTCGCAACGATGCCGCAAGACGATCGGAGTGTTCGATGCTGATACTTACATCGTTGACAATAAGCAGCACGTGGCACTGTTCAATGACTGACCGCGCAAGCGCAATTCCTTCGACCTCGATGGCATCGCTACTGGTGCGAAGCCCTGCTGTGTCAAACAGCCGCACAAGGGAACGCCCTACTGGCAGTACTTCTTCGATGTAGTCACGTGTCGTACCAGGCAGAGGTGAAACGATCGCGCGCTGTCTCCCAAGGAGTGCATTGAACAGCGAGCTTTTCCCCGCATTCGGAAAACCGATAATTCCAACCCGCAAGCCATGACGGAGGATTTGCGCACCACGGTACGAACGGATAAACCGTCGGCAATCTGCCACTATACTGTCCAAGCGCTCGGCAAGCTCACATCGCTCGGCGAATTCAACGTCCTCCTGCGCAAAATCGAGCTCAAGCTCCACTAAAGCAGCAACATTGCGAAGCTCATCGCGGATTTGGCGAATCCACGCGGTGAAGGACCCACCGAGCTGCTTGAGTGCAAGTTCTTGTGCTGCAAGTGTTTGCGAGTGTATTATCTCGGCGACAGATTCCACTTGCACCAAATCGAGCCGACCATTGACGAACGCGCGTCGGGTAAATTCTCCTGGCTCCGCAAGACGCGCTCCACGGGCAATGAGCGACTCGAGGATGATCCGGTACATCACAACGCCACCATGGCACGTGATCTCGACGACGTCTTCGCCTGTATAGCTGCGTGGTGCACGGAACACAGCGGCGGTGACGTAGTCAGCAACTGTACCATCGGGCCGGAGGAATTGCCCGTAGTGAATCGTATGCGAGGCTACCTGGCACAGCGGCCGCTTTCCACGGAAGCAGGCATCAGTAATCGAAATCGCCTCAGGCCCAGAAACGCGCACGACTGCCAATCCGCCGATCCCAGGCGGAGTCGAAAGTGCGCAAATTGTGTCGTTCGAGTGCAGAGACATTCGACTGTCGGACGAGCGATTTTTGCGGAATGGAAAAGACGCACGTCGTGAGCTTTTGGCGTAGCGTTGGCGTGCAACGCTACGGGATCGAGCACTGGAATGAGCTTGGCTCGACAAACGATCGTGCTCGCGAGCTGCTCGCCGAGCTACCAATGCCAGTCTTGGTCACTGCAGCACACCAGCACCGAGGACGCGGCAGGCATGGCCGGACGTGGATGGATATTCCCGGCACCGCATTGCTGATGACGGTCGGCTTCCCCGCTGGGTGGATCGGCGATAGTTCTGCGCCACTGGTTCTGCTGGCAGCAGCTGCAACAACGGTACTCGACACGCTTGCAGAGTTTGCCTCACCTGAGCAACTTGCGCTGAAGTATCCGAACGACGTTTGGGTAAAGCCCCGCGACGCACCGCCGGGCAAGGTTGGTGGAATGTTGATCGAGACCGACTACACCGGCGGGCACGTAGGCTGTGTTCTCGTTGGTATCGGCATCAATCTGGCTGACTTGCCGAATGTCCCTGATTCCCCGTACCCAGTGCGGTCGCTCGCCGAAGTGGCCACGACGCCACTACCGCCAGCCGATCACCTTGCCGAGCGGCTTACAGAGGGCATCCTCGAGCGACTGATGTACCATGAGCACACCGCAGTCATTGGAGCGTGGATGAGTGCACTCCGGATCGAGGGGCGCGTAGTACTTTTGCGCCCCACTGGCCAGCAGGTGCGGATTGTCGGCTTCGATGCTGACGGGAGTCTGCGTGCACTCTCAAGCGACGGTGCAACGCTTCTCGTCCGCGATAGCACAAGTCTCCTCTACGATCCATTTGCGTGATGAATGCCGCAGTAGACCTTGGCAATAGCCGCTTGAAAATCCTCCGCAGCGATGGATACATCGCGGCATGGGACGCTCGAGCGCTCGACTGGGAGAGCATCGCAGCAGTGTTAGCGCCTGTTCGGACCGTTGTTTTTTCATCGGTAAACCCAGCGGCGGAATCCGTGCTCGAACAGTTTCTTCGCGAGCGCTGGGATGTTCTCTCCGCGCGAGAACGGATTGCAGCTGGCAATCTGCCAGTGACAATTTCCGCTGATGGTCTCGGTACCGATCGTGTGCTCGGTATCCTCGGTGGGCTGCGCTACCGAACACCACCGTTTGGCGTCATTGATCTCGGCACAGCAGTGACGGTGACAATCGTGGATGCGGATTTTGCAATCTGTGGCGGCTACATTGTCCCAGGACCAAACGCACAGTTACACGTGCTGCGGGAGCTACTCCCTCACTTGAATGTGCCACCTACGCTGGAGGAGTGGACACTCGAAATTGGCGCAGACACGCGCAGCGCAATTACTGGCGGAATTTGTTCGCTGCTGACTGCGTTCGTCGGTGCGGTAGCGGTTCTTCTCAAACGCTTCAGTGTAGACAAGCGCGCTGCACTATTCCTGACAGGTGGTTATTCGCACAAGATCGCTCAAGTACTGCCTGCGACGCTCGATGTGGACGTCGAGGTTGTGCCGACGCTTGTGCTAGAGGGTGCACTATCGCTGGTGCAGCAATGATCGCACTCTGCATTCACGGTGGTGCGGGAGATCGCACGCCTTCGAGCGATGATCCAGCGATCTGTCGAGCGCTCGAGAGCGCGCTCGATGCAGGATGGGCAGTGCTCGAATCCGGTGGGATGGCGCTCGATGCGGTACAGGTTGCAATCGGTGTTCTGGAGGATGAGCCACTGTTCAATGCAGGGCGTGGAGCGGCGCTCACCCGCGCGGGTACAGTCGAGCTCGACGCTGCGCTCATGGATGGCGCAACGCAGCGGGCAGGAGCAGTTATTGGCGTTCGGAGCATCCGCTATCCCATCGCTGCAGCACGCGCAGTCTTGGAACATGCACCCCATGTGGTGATGGCCGGTGAAGGTGCAGAGCGCTTTGCGTTGGCGCACGGCTGTGAGGCAGTCGAGCCAGCGTTTTTCGTGACGGAACGGGCGCAGCGGGCACTCGAGCGATTCCTTGCCGAGCAAGCGCGCGTGGAGCTTGGGACGGTCGGTGCAGTTGCGCTCGACATCCGAGGCAACCTTGCTGCGGGAAATTCAACCGGTGGTGTTACAGGCAAGCTCCCCGGCCGTGTCGGCGATACACCGATCATCGGTGCGGGGACGTACGCCGATCGTCGTGTCGCGGTTGCCTGTACCGGCTATGGTGAATATTTCATCCGCGTTGGTGCAGCGCTTCGACTTGCGCTATTGGTCGAATTAGCTGGCTGTCCGCTCGAGGAGGCAGCGCGCCAAGTGCTTGGGGCAGTGACCGCACTCGGAGGTCGCGGTGGTATTATCGCACTTGATCGGGAGGGAAGCATCGCG
>RFIK01000055.1 GCA_003695605.1 Chlorobiota bacterium | reverse complement strand
GACAGCTCCCATCGAGACGCGGATGCACCGCCGCAGCCATGGCGAAGCTGTTGCCCGATCGCAGATGAGTGAACGGAATCCCAACCCCGCACAACTCCGCGCAACTGCACCAACGTTCGTCGAGCTACTGACTCCCACGAGCATCACCGCCGGCAGTGGCAGCTGCTCGATCGGCACATGCGGCGGCACGCGGATGCAAAGGAAGACGCCTTGGTGTAAGTGATACCCAACCACCTGCTCAAGCAACGATTTCGGCGCCACGTACATCCGCTCCGGCGGAACGCCACGCGTCTGGAGCAGTGGGGCCAAGCGCTCGGCTGCTTGTGGCACCATGAGCGCTGATTCCACAATCCCTTCAGACCACGCATATCGCAGCAGGCGCTGCGCAACAACTTCGCTTTCGACAATCGTTCGCTCGCCTGGGAAGAGCCTGCCTGTTCGCTCAGGGAGAAATCGGTACTCGGCTATCCGGGGATCATCGAGCGAACTAATCGTGACCATCACCCGAGCGCGAGTGCAATGCCTGCTTCGACGAGTTCATCAGCCTGCTGCTGGCTTGGCGCCTCGGCATAAAAGCGCACAAGCGGTTCGGTTCCTGATGCGCGGACAAGGAGCCACGAGCCATCGGCGAAGAAGAACTTATAGCCATCAGTCGTCACAACGCGCTCGACGCGATAGCCGCCGATTTCCTTCGGCATCTTTGCACAGGTACGCAGTATGCGTTGCTTCTGTTGCTCGGTGACATGGACGTCTCGCCGCCGGTAGCGATGCGGTCCGAAGCGCGCGTCAAGTTCTGCAACAAGCTCTCCAAGCGACCGCGAGCGCTCGACCATCATCTCGAGGATGAGCAGTGCGTTGAAGATACCATCCCGCTCCGGGATGTGCAGTATCGTTCCTAACCCACCCGACTCTTCTCCGCCGATGAGCACCCGGCGCTGGAGCATGAGTTTGGCAGTATGCTTGAATCCGACCGGCGTTTCGATAAGCTCGATGCCATGCTGCTGGCAGAACGCGTCCACCATCGAGGTGAGCGAGACAGTCTTGACGACAACGCCACGCCGGCGTTTGTGTTCGAAGAGGTATTCGAGCAGTAGCATGAAGATGCGGTGCGAATCCACGAAGTTTCCATCGGCATCGAGCAATCCGAGCCGATCAGCGTCGCCGTCGGTTGCAATGCAGATGTCATAGCTGCCGCTGCGCATCCGTGCGATTGCCGGCTGGAGGCATTCGGCAATCGGTTCGGGATGGCCAACCTCGCCGAAACCAGGGTTAGGCTCGCTATGAATTGCATCCGCAGGGAGAAATTCCGGCAGAATGTCCATCCCCGCCCCGTACATCGGGTCGAAGAGGATCCGCAGCCCAGCACTGCGAATACGGTCAAGATTGATCTTGGCGTCAACTACCCGGCGGTAGGGCACACGTGGATCGAACATCCGAACAGCACCATCAGCAATCAACGCCTGGAGCGAAGGCATCCGTGGCAATCGAAGTGGCCGCGCTTCGATACGCCGGAGCTCGCGCTCGACACCGGCGACGATCTCGACCGTCGCTGGTCCGCCGTAGTTGCCTTTGAGCTTGAAACCGTTGTACTCGGGCGGGTTGTGCGATGCTGTAATGACGATTCCAATCGTTGCCTTCCGAAGCTTTGTCACAAGCGAGACCTGCGGCGTTGTTGCAACGCGATCGCTCAGCCAGACCGCAAGACCGCGCGATGCGAGGATCCGTGCTGTTTCCTCGGCGAACTGACGAGAGAGGAAGCGCGTATCGTAGCCGACAACTGCACTCGGTGTCGGAGAGGTTTTCCGTGCGTAGTGCGCAACAGCAAGTGCAACACGTGCGAGATTATCGAACGTGTAATCGCGAGCAATGACACCGCGCCATCCATCCGTTCCAAAGACAATCATGCGGGCTACTCCATACCAGTAGTGATCAATGCGTTCAGCTCGTCACTGCGTTCTACTCGAATGCAGAGGTGCCGGCGAAGATTCCGCTGGCGCCGAGCTCTTCCTCGATGCGGAGGAGCTGGTTGTACTTTGCCACGCGATCGCTCCGAGCGGGAGCGCCGGTTTTGATTTGCCCAGCATTGACGGCAACGGCTAGATCTGCGATCGTTGCATCTTCGGTTTCACCCGAGCGGTGCGAGATGATGACCGCATAGCCGTTGCGCTGCGCAAGCGAAATCGTTTGGAGCGTTTCGCTGAGCGTGCCGATCTGATTCGGCTTGACCAGGATTGCGTTGGCAACACCTTCGTCGATGCCGCGCTGGAGAAGCTCTTGGTTGGTGACGAACAGATCATCGCCGACAAGCTGGACACGATCGCCGAGCGCATCGGTCATACGTTTCCAGCCTTCCCAATCCTGTTCGCCGAGACCATCCTCGATTGAACGGATTGGATAACGGCTGATGAGTTCTTCATACCAGGCGATCATGTCGTCACTGGTGCGTTCGCGGTGTGTGCTTTTGAACATCACGTAGTGGCCATCGCCGGCCATTTCGCTTGCGGCGACATCGAGCGCAAGCACGATATGTTCCCCTGGGATATAGCCAGCTGTAATGATTGCCTCCATGATGAGGTCGAGCGCTTCCTCGTTCGATCCCAGCATTGGCGCAACGCCGCCTTCATCGCCGACAGCAGTCGACAGGCCGCGTCGTTTGAGCACGGTACGAAGTGCTTGGTAGGTTTCTACACCTGCGCGGAGTGCGTCGCTGAAGCTCTCGAAACCAATCGGCGCGATCATGAACTCCTGGATGTCCACGTTGTTATCAGCGTGGCGCCCACCGTTGAGGATGTTCATCAAGGGGACCGGAAGAACGCGTGCGCCAGCACCACCCAGGTAGCGATAGAGCGAAAGTCCTGCGCTTGCAGCTGCGGCGTGGGCGACTGCCAGCGAAACTCCCAAGATTGCATTCGCACCAAGGAGCGATTTATTGTCCGTTCCATCAAGTTCGAGCATCGCTGCATCAATGCGTGCTTGGTCGCGCACGTCCATGCCGCGGAGATGCTCCGCAATGCGGTCGTTGACATTGCGCACTGCAATACGGACGCTTTTGCCGCCGTAGAGCGATGCATCGCCATCGCGAAGCTCGATTGCTTCCATCGAGCCTGTCGAGGCTCCCGAAGGAACCGCCGCTCGCCCGAATGAGCCATCGTCGAGAAGGACATCTACTTCGAGCGTAGGATTGCCGCGTGAATCGAGAATCTGCCGTGCAACGATTTGCGATATCAAGAACGCCATAGCATGCCTGGTACTGTTTCCGCCGGCAAAAATAGAATCCACGCTCGAGCGGCAGTGCACCTGAACCTTGAGCCAGGTCCGAGATATTCGGACGCAGCATGGTAATTTGGCAATGGAACTTAGCCAAACAAGGAGGACACCGATGCTCGCGACGCAACTACGCCAGAAGGATGCACTGTTCTACTTTGTCGCTTACCCTGCCGAGGATCTCCTCCAGAAGGTTCGATTCATCAGTCGCTACTACGACCGCCGGGAGCGGATCGAAGCAGAGCGCATCCCTACATCAGACGAGATCGCAGCGTTCATTGCACGCATCGAGCGGAAGGACACTGCCTTCCAACGCGAGCTTTCGCAGAAGAAAGTCCGCGCGATCAAGAACTTCTACGAGACCGCCGTCCAGCAGCCACCAATCCCGGGCACAGTTCTGCTCTTTACAACCGAACGGCTTACCTTCACGCCTGTTGCTCCTTTCGAAACTGTTGGCGATCTGCAAGAGCCGCTCGACAAGTACCTCATCATTGACGGACAGCACCGCCTGGCAGCGCTCGAATTCTACATGCGTGAGCGTCCCGAGGAAGCGCGGACGATTTCGGTGCCGTGCATCATCTTCGATGGGCGGAGTGAGGATTTCGCCGCAGAGATGTTCGTCATCATCAACTCGACACCAACGCGCATCAACAAGAGCCACCTGATTGACCTCTACGAGAAGGTGACTTTCGTCGAACCAGCAGCGTGGGTCGCTGCGCAAGTTGCGCGTCTGCTCTACGAGGAGCCAGATAGTCCGCTCCGCTACCGCATCAATCGGCTCGGAGGGCGGAGCCGCAAGGACAAATGGATCATGCAATCAGAGCTCTACGCTGAACTCCATCGTTGGATCGAGCGCTCCAGCACTGCGCAGGGCGCAACGCTGCGGAAGAGCAACCAAACCGCTCGGCACTACTACAGCATCGTTCGCGACTTTCTCTCTGCGGTTCAAGCAGTCATGTACGAAGCGTGGGGTCAGAACGACCGCTACATGCTCACACGCTCGGTTGTCTTGCGGGCACTTCTACGCGTGTGTGCTGATCTTGCAACTGTCGATCCGAATCCACCCGAAAGCAGAGCCGAACGTTGGGTACGGCGCCTGGTGCCGTGGACCTCGCTGCTGCGCGAGTTCCGCACGGAAGGGTTCTCTGAGCGCTTCGCTGGTAGAGGGCAAATTGAGCGCGTGGAGATGATCTACCGCCGCCTTGCGTCGCTGATTGGCCTGACGCCACGCACCTAACGCGCAAACGTACCCAATCAATGCACTGGGGCGCACGCGTGGAGCCGAGCGCCCTCGTTGCACGTTGGAGCATGGGTGCTCACTCTGCGTTCGCTACCTGTGGGTAGCCAGCATGGCGGAAATTCCCGACGTTTACCGAACAACGAGCAGCACTCGCCCGATGCGCTGAGTGCCAGTGTTAGCGACAATCATGTATGCTCCGGTGCTCAAGCGGCTTAGATCTACTTCGACGGTCGCTGCGTCGTCGCCCATCGGGCGCAGTTCCACCGGCACTGCCACGTGCTCGCCTTGCATCGTGTAGAGCTCGATGGCTATCTGTTCCCACGCAGTGGAAGGATCGAAGTTCAGTGTCACCGTTACCCTCTCAGTTGCTGGCATCGGCACTGGTGGCGACAGCCACAGCGATGTGCTCTTGCCACTCTGCGGGTTCGGCTGTATGGACAAGGTGGTATTCTTGCTAAACCGATAGAATGTGAACTTGGCGTAGCGACTCGTCGTATCGTAAACAAGCGCATAGTAGGGGGAGTCCACACTGAGTGATGGTGCGTTGTGGTAATAAAATCTTCGTTTTGGGAGTGGATCCCAGACTAAACTATCAGCGTCGAGATCGTCACAGTACAAGCGTTCGATAAACATTTGGTTCCAACCAAGCACACGATAGCGGATCACTAGTCCACCATTTCGCCAGCGGGTTATAGGTGTTACGGAATAAGTTAACGTCGTATCAACGGGGAAAAGGAGCGTTGCCTTGCCAGTTCGTTCATGATAGCGCACGACGACTGAAGCGGAAGGATTGATAGTGCGCGTTGTGTAGAAGAAATTCCTCCCGATTTTAGTTAAACTCAATTGCTGCTCGAATATCGTCACTCCGAGCGGACCTGTATCGATCCGAGCGATCATCTGCCAGTGCCGCCCGCCATCGCTACTACTGTAGATGGTGCAGCCACCAGGCGGAGTGATGCTATCTCGTCCGATTGCGTAGAGGCTGTCACCATCTTCGATAATATCGTAGAGCACAATGTTTCGAAGTACGACATTCTGCCGTTTATCATACTGCAACTTGCCATTGAGCGAATAGCTCAAGACTGTCCAAGGAATAGGCGTTTCTCCGGGAGCCGGCGGCGCATTCCAATAAGCGTAGATGTTATAGCTGTTCTTCCAGCGAAACGAGCGAAGGTTTTTTATTACTGTGTACGCATACGGGCGATATATCCACTGAAGGGTGTTTCCACCATCGAAGGAAATTAAGCAGGAATCATCCAATTTGGGAGATGCGTCATTCGTTCTTCGCCACACCACAATCCAACAGGTATCGAGAGAGTAATAGTCAGTCCAACTAATGCTCGAGTTGGCTTGATAATACACTTCCGAGGGTACCGTTGGCTGAGTGAGCCACGTTCGACCACTGTCGTTGCTAAAGCACAGGATGCCTCTACTGGCACGCCGTATTTTTTTCCTGATTCCCCTACGAGCCGGAGAGGTGTATCCTCCATGTGTGAGCGAAGATACCACTGGGCACCTCCGTTGAACGATAGCAGAATGAGCTT
>RFIK01000054.1 GCA_003695605.1 Chlorobiota bacterium | reverse complement strand
GCCTTGAGGTACTCGGTGTATCGCTGTGCGGCGTCGTTGCTTTCAAAAACAAGGAGTGCAGGTGCTACACTATCGGCTGGCACAACCGCTTTCGCAACGGCTCGCCCCGCGACGCGGAGCATCAGTTTCGCCGAATCTGTGCGGACGGCTGTTGTCCCAAATTGCCGTGCCTGCTCAGGAGACATCACCAGCAGCGAATCGCTTTCGATCTGCACCAGCCGTGTCCGATGGAGAACCTGCGGCTGCCCACCGCGTGTGCGATCGTTGGAAGAGCAGCCGGCGAGCAGTACGCAACTCAATGCAGCATACAGTGCGAAACGCATAGATTATTCCTCCACAAGGTTCGACAGTTGGCCGCTTGCCGCAAGCAGCCCCACAACGGAGCGCCAGTATTCGGCAAGGGCATCGTAGTACGATTGTTCGGTTTCGTACCAGCTCCGCTGCGCTTCGAGCAAGTCCACAATTGGCGTGGCGCCTTTGAGGTAGGCCAACTGGACCGTTGCGAGCACATCACTTGCTTTTGTGAGCACCGTGCGTGCTTGGGCGAGCGCTTGCTGTGCCGTTCGGTATGATTCATACGCAATTGTGACTTCTGTTGTGATCTGCTGCTTGAGCAGTTCGAGATCTGTCCGAGCTTGCTCACGGCTGAACCGGGCTTTTTGGCGTTCGCCTTCATTGCGGTTCAGGAGCGGCAGTGGGTAGTTGATTCCGACGCCGATTAATGTTTCGCCCTGTTGTTGGATGCCGACGATTCCCAGATCGGGATTGGGGACGCCGAGAGCATCTTGAAGTGCGACGTTTGCCTCGGCAACACGCAGTGATGCCTTCGCACGTTGGTAGTCAGCGCGACGCGCCAGCGCTTGTTCGATCCATACCTGCTGCGGGATGTCCGCGACCGATAGCGCTGGCTCCTGCTGCCCTGTTGTCAAGGAATCAGTGGTCGTGAGCGCAAACTGCAAGGCACGCACCGCAGAGCGGACCTGCTGCTCGGCTTGGAGCTGCTGGAGGCGATACTGCGACGCCAGGATCTCCGCACGCCAGACATCGGCCGGTGCAATTGCCTGGGAGCGCAACCGGACCTGGTTGATCGTCACTAAACTATCAGCACTTGCCACTGCACGCGCGAGGATCATGTGGCGGCGCTCTGCGCTCCAGAGGTCAATCCACCGGAATGCTACATCTGCGAGTACCTGCTGGAGTGTGGCTCGGTAGGATTCTGCTGCGGCTTGCAGCGCCTGCTCAGCCAAGCCGACGCGGCGTTGACGCTGGCCTGCCAGATCAACAGTTTGCATCAACGTCGCTTGCCATTGCCCGAACACAGCGCCGAGTCCTCCAGGCTTGGGAAGCTGCGAGGGTAATTGAGCGTACTGGACGCTCAGTGCTGGATTTGGAAACAGGCTCGCACTGATCGAATCAGCCCGAGCAAGCGGGGTTGCATAGGATGCACTTCGCAGCAGTGGGTGCCCGCGCGCTGCGCGTTGCAAAGCGGTTTGAAGATCAAGCGAGCGAACTACCTGACCATTTGCACCAAGGCAAAGGGTACAGGCGAGCACACCTACGAGCATCCACATGGTCAGGTTGCCGTTTATGGTCCGGAGTTTCAAAATTCACTGTGAGCGCAAGTGTTCAGTTTGGTGCAGGGTCAATGTTGCGTTAGTCACCGACAAAACACAGCCGGCAGAATACCAGGAGGGACGAGTTCCCCACACGGGGCAGATCCTCAGCAGAGGAGGCAGTGGTAGAGAAGGTAGAGTGCGGTCGGAACATGCCACTTCCCACGAGGAAGGACATGCATGGAATTCCTGCTCGTTCGTTCCCCAATAGGCGGAAGTGGTGTTGGGAGTGTGCCCACCCACGCACCATCGGTGAGCAGAAGGTGGACGGGGTCTGCATGACCAGAGCCACCGAGCGAATCATCCATCGCGGAGCTCGACGCTGGCTTTGTGGTGGCATCGTCGTCATCCTGTTCGATGGCAGCAATCGGTGCAATCATGCTTACCGCTTGGATGCCAATGGGCGATGATCCAAGAAATGCCAGCAGTGTCACGAGCGCAAGCAGTCGGTGAGCAATCGCTGCACAGACTAAGGCAATAGCCTCCCACCCTTCCCTTGCCAGAGAATGCGAGGGCGTATGCAGATTGCTGCTGCGCAACCAACGATTATTCCACCGTGCGCACACTACAGCTGGTTGCATTGATGCGTTCGGTTCCATGTCGGTGGCGGCGTCAAACGAACAGTGCTGCGGAGTATTGCATCGCGTCACGTTCAGGATGAGCACCATTGCTGGTAGGGGGTTTGTGCATGAAGAGAGGATAATCGGTTGAAATCTGCCCTGAGTGCCGCCGCCCCAGAAGCTCCATAATTTCGTTTCCATGTGGCTGGCGGCTGAACGTCTCACCTGGCGCCATATCCTGGTGATCTGTACCATCAGTGCAATTGCGCAGGTGGGGTTCCTGCTCCTTGCGGAGCCGCCTATCCCCGTTGCCGAGGATGTAGCCATTGCACGGCACCTTGCTGCTGGGGATGGCTTTTCTATCTACGATCGCGGGCCGACCAGCATCAAAGGGCCGCTCTACCCGAGCTATTTGGCGGTGTGGCTGTGGCTGCTCGGCGAGCACCACGGGCTTCGGGCAGCAATTCTGGTGCAGCATCTCCTCTACGCTACGATGCCAGCGCTGCTCTTCCTGCTTGGACGTGCAATCGCCCGGCCAACGCTCGGTGCGATCGCCGCGCTGCTCTTTGCGCTCCATCCGACGTACTTCTACCACGCAACGGTTGCTGAAAACACGACGTGGGTTGTCGTGATGAGTGCGCTGTGGGGAGTTCTCGTCTTCCAGAAGGCTCGCCATCCGATCGGGATAGCGCTGGTCGTTGGAGCAATTATCGGCATCTTCATTCTCGAAAAACCGATCCTTGCAGTGCCGATGGTGGTGATCATTGGCGTGCGCTGGTGGCGGAAGTGGCAACGACTCGCTGCCGCAGCGCTCGCTGCAGCACTCCTGGTGCTCCCGTGGGCTGTGCGGGGCGCCGTGCTCTTCGGTGAGCCGACGCTGACGAAGTCGTATTCGAGCACGTTGACGTTCATCCACTCCTGGCTGCCGAGTATGGCAGTGCATCCTCGCTATGCTGTGCCCGATTCTGTCGAGCGAGCGCTCGATTCGCTGACGAAATTGCCCGAGCAACACGCACTGCCGGCACTGCGCTCGCTAGCGACGGATATCCTTGCGACGAAGTGGTCGCTCTTGCCGGAACGGACCATCGTCCACGCACTCATCTTCTGGACAATCCCTCCCCGCTATTGGCAGAGCTGGTCGCTGGCATTCGTTGCGGTGCGGATTGTGCCCGTTGTTCTGCTGACAGTCCTTTGGGTATGGGGAATGGCGATTCTCTGGCGGCAGGATCGGCCGCTCCTGCTGGGTGTGCTCGGTATTGTGGCATGGGTAACGCTGGTGTACTCGCTCTACCACGTGCTCAATATCCGGTACAAGCTCGAGGTGGAGTGGCTTGAGCTCTTGGTCTGTGCAGCGCCGCTGGTGCCAAAACGCAAAACGGTTGCGCCGTATATTTGTCCTGCAGATTGTTCTACCTAACCTTCCTAATCCAATGGCAAAAGCATTTGCAGTAAGAATGCTCACCATCGCTGTGCTCGTGAGCGTGACCATCGGAGGATGCACTTCCTCCTCGTCGACTGGTGATGGAGGCAATTCTATGTCAGCGATTGTCGGATCGCAACAGTGGACAGCAGCGCCGGGGATGGTTCAAGCGAGCAATTCGAACGGCGTCATTGCAATTGCCGGGATGGATGCCTCAGCTACGGTGCAGATTCAGCTTCGTGTGGTAGGTGTAAGCCAGCCTGGAACGGTCCAGATCGGCGTAGGTTATCCGCACGCAGCTACGCTCAGCGACCGTAACATGATCTATACTGCCAGTGCTGTTGCAGGCTCGGGAACAATCACTTTTAGCAAGCTCACCAGCACGGAAGCCGAGGGCACGTTTTCGTTCGTCGGCATCAATACCCAATCGAAGCTTGAGCAGAACGTTACAAACGGGAAGTTCAGCGTTCGGTTCAAGTAGCAGCGGATCGCACGCAGAAGGCAGTTCGGCAGAAAGCGATTCGTACTTTTGCGCAGGAGTCGCGGTGCGCGACTCTCCGCGGCAATCGTGTGCGTACACTTTTTCGGAAGCCAATGCAGAGCGTGCGTACTGGCGACT
>RFIK01000005.1 GCA_003695605.1 Chlorobiota bacterium | reverse complement strand
AGGATCATCGGGGCGCTCGATGAAATAGACGCGCTCGATCTCGGGGAAGCAGTCGAAGAACGCACGAGCTGCAGCTGTTGAGTTCGGCGCAGCGACAACTGTTATCGGTTCGTCATGTTCCAGCGGTGTGCTCAGCGCAAGGAGAAAGTCACCGATGCCGCCATAGCAGAGGTAGAACGGCTCGAGTGATTCGAGCGTTCGCACGATTGCTCGCGCGGCATCTGTGTTAGAGATCTTCGTTTGGCTTGTCGGCAGAAGCGCGGGGGAGAGCCAGTGATATTTGCCCTCGCTCCGTCGCAGGTAGAGTTGTGCTAGCGTCTGCTGGGGCGGAGTCTGAACGTGCTTCCCACCAAGCAATGCGCTCAGTTGCTTGGTTGCCTGGTCGAATGCATCGCGGTCGAAGCAGATCCATCGCTGTGTGTGGTGCTGAAAATGCCACGTGCTCCAATGGGGGCCACTGACTACTTCGATGTGTGGGACATCGTGGCGGCACCAGGTAGAATTGCTCAAACACGAAATGGCCGACGAGACCCCCACGAATGCATCGCAAAGGTTGTAGAGCTCAGCGTTGAGTCGGAATGGAAGGTCACACCAAACGCAATCGGGATACACTGTGCGAAGCGCGTCCCAATACGGTGGGCAGTTCTTTGCCGTAAAGACAAACACCGGCCGATGCTGTGTGAGCGCTTCGATGAGGGCGACGGCGTAGGAAAAGTCCCAGGGCGACTGCTGGGAGAAAAATTCGGTTTCAACCAAGATTCGCGGGCGGTCGCTTGGCAGCTGTGCCCACCACTGGCGCGCACGTTCGACCTCCTGTTCAGAGAGCACCATTACCGGTCGGAGCGGTACTGTGAGGGGTCGGTCGTAGGTTGCGAGCATTAGCTCGGTCAAATCGCCACCCGGAAGCTTTTCGTATGCCAGGTAGGGAGCAGGGACGTAGAATGCATCCCAACTCCGTTCGCTGCGGAGTTTCTCGATGCAGCTGTCCAGCGCTTTCGGATCACCGTCGAGTGGGACGATCTCATCAACGTCCGGGTTGCCCTCAAGGACAAACGCGTACTGGGCAGCAGTGTACCAGACGATGTGTGCGTTCGGGCGATCAGCTCGGATTTGCCGTGCAATGATCGTTGCGTTGACAATGTCCCCAAGACCGTGGAAGATCGCAATGCCGATTTGAGGTTGCGGTTGAGTATGGAGCGGAACTGGCTGCAAGCGTGGGTGCATCGTTGTTGGGGAGAAGGTCCCTTCGATTCGCCCGATGGTGCGATTCCAACCCTGGTGTGTCGTGAGGTTCTCCAGCGCCAATGCACGATCGCTCAGCACGTGCAGGTTATGGCCGTTACTCCACAGCTGCACGCCAAAGCGCCGGGCGATGGCACGGAGGGTATCGAGCGTGTAGAGCGCAACGTGCTGTCCGCCATCGAGCGCGTAGTACTCCCACGCGTCGGGTGGTGGAGGTGGGTCAGGCAACAGCACAGTCGAAAGCAGGACCGTGCGTCCGCGGGAAAGGAGCTCGTCGAACTCGATAGCTGGCTCGACGAAGTGTTCAGCGACTTCGAAGCAGGTGACAAGGTCAACAGGTGTGCCATCCCATTGGCAGCCCTGCGCGAAATGATTAGGAGCGTAGCGATCGCTCCAGTAGGCCTCGATCCCTGCATTGCGCAGCAGGCGGACGAGCATTCCATAGCCTGCACCGTAGTCGAGCACACGCGGGTGCTCGATTCCCAGTTGCGGAAGAAGTGATTGAACAGCGACGCTCGCATAGAGGCTTCGCTCAAGTTGCCAGGTGTCGAGTTCACCGATCGGATTTTTGTACGCCTCTTCTAACCAGTATGGCTCTTCGGTTTGGACTAATCGGCACGATGGGCATTGATAGTACGCGACGTCGTACCGCTTGAGTACACGCGCTGTAAAGATCCGACGCGTCGCAGCACCGCAATAGCGACAGGCGATCGAGTTCATGGTGTTTGGGGCGAGGGTGTGTAACGGGATGCTGGGTGGGACGGTGTGTCTGCAAGTGCGCACTGCCTGACGATGGCGCAGATTTCTTCGATTGCATCGGCAGAAAGTGCCGGGTAGCTTGGAAGGTTGATCCCGCGCAGTCCGAGCGATTCAGCGACGCGATGCCGTTCGTAGCGCTGCGCGTACATCGGCATCGTGTGGACAGGGTAGAACGTCGGGCGCGTTTCGATGCCGTGACGTGCAAGCTCCGCGCGAATGCGGTCGCGATCCTCTGCTGTAGGCGCAAGAACGGTGACTATCCAGTACGCATGGCGGACGTTCGGCGCTTCGCTGTGCATGACAACGGAGGTCCCCGTCAGCAGTGAGCGGTACTGCTGCGCGATAGCACGTTTCCGCTCGAGGAAGAGCGGCGCGTTTTCCAGCTGTGCAAGCCCGATTGCAGCCGCGATGTTCGTCATCCGGTAGTTGTAGCCGACGATGTCGTGCCAGTACTCGCGGTATGGTGCCAAGCCCTGGCCTTTGAGGCGGCGGACGCGCTCGGCGAGCATGTCGTCGTTGGTGACGACCATGCCACCTTCACCGGTGGTGATGGTCTTGTTGCCGTAGAATGAAAACGTCGCGATGTCGCCGAACGTACCGACGTGCGCGGCGTTGTAGTACGCACCGAGTGCTTCGGCGCAGTCTTCGATGAGGAACAGCCCGTGTTCACGTGCGAGTGTCGTCAGTGCGCCCATATCGGCGGGGTGGCCGTAGAGGTGCACCGCAAGGATTGCCTTCGTCCGTGGAGTGATGCGACGGTAGACGTGATTCGGATCGAGTTGCCAGGTCTGGGGGTCAGAGTCCACAAACACCGGTGTTGCTCCGCAGTAGACGATGGCGTTGACCGGGGCGATGTACGTCAGCGTCGGGACGATCACTTCGTCGCCGGGACCGATGCCGAGCGCAGCCAGCGCGACGTGGAGTGCGACGGTACCGTTGCAGACGCTGATTGCATGGCGTATGCCGATGAACGACGCAAAGCGTTCCTCGAACGCTACGATGTAGTCGCCCTTGCTCGAAATCCAGTTGGAGCGCAGGCAGTCGAGCACGTAACGCTCTTCGTTGCCACAGAGCCAGGGTTGATAGACCGGGATGCGGTAGCGTAGCGTCATGTCGGCTCCCAGATGATGGTGGAATCGTTCGTTGGTGGTGGTGGTTGGAGGATATCCGGAACACGTCTGCTGAGCTGCTCAGCAAGGAGTGCGTCCACGCCGTCCATTGCGCGATTGCGCAGTAGGTTCAGCCGCGTCGTGTAAGTCAGCAGTGGGACGATCTGATCGCAGGGCAGTGCGCGGAGCTTTTCGAGGTCGAAGAACTTTTCTTGCTCGTGCCACATGCGGATGTTCGTGATGATGAGCGCGTCAATCATCTCGCCGATCGTTTGCGGATGGAGCGGGCCGGTCAGGATGTTCTGCTGGTGTGTCATAGCTCGACGTCTGTGCGGAACCGACCGTAGAGTTTGTTCTGCGGACTGGTGATGGCCACCGCGGATGGATTCTCGACAGCCTGGGCAATCCAACGGTCTATCGTTTCGACAAGGTGTGCGCGCTGGCTCAGCAGTGATGTGTTTTTTGCTTCCAACTCCTCGCGCTCGTTCGGTGGAACGTCCGCTCTGCCATAGAGCAGTTCTTGGCAATGCCAGAGCTTGAGATCAACGATTGCCAGCTTATCAATCAGCGCGCCGAGTGTCTCGGTTGTGAGCAGTTGTGCCATGTTCTGCGTCCTTGCAGATGTGGAATTCGCAAGCACAGCTGCAATGATTGTGCCAGTGCCCCAGCTACCAGAATT
>RFIK01000053.1 GCA_003695605.1 Chlorobiota bacterium | reverse complement strand
GCTTGAAGGCGCTCGAGCCAGCCTGGATTACCAACCGCCAGATCGAGGCAGCGCGGATCGCGATCAACCGCCACCTCAAACGTGATGGGAAGGTTTGGATCCGCATCTTCCCCGATAAGCCATTTACGAAAAAACCGCTCGAGGTGCGGATGGGCTCCGGGAAAGGTAATCCAGAAGGATGGGTTGCTGTCGTTAAACCTGGCCGTATCCTCTTCGAGGTGGATGGCGTCTCGAAGGAAGCAGCGCTCGAAGCGCTCCGGCTGGCCTCGCACAAGCTCCCGATCAAAACGAAAATTGTTGCACGGCTTGATTTAGTCGAAGTATGAAACCGCGGAAAGCACGCGACTTGCGCGAGCTCAATGACCAAGACCTGCTGGCTGCGCTCCGCGAGGCAGAAGAAACACTCGCCAAGCAGCGCTTCCAGCATGCGCTCAAGCAACTGCAGGATACCGCGTACTTGCGGATTCTCCGCAAGGATATTGCGCGGATGAAAACCATTCTCCACGAACGCAACATCCGGGTGTAATCGCAATGGATCAACAGCTTTCTCCTACGCCCGACAGTAGTAGCACTGAGCAGCTCCATCACGAGAGCGCGCAGTCGCTGCGCGGAAGGAAGATCCGCCAAGGCGTGGTCGTTTCGAACAAGATGGACAAAACGATCGTCGTCGCCGTCGAACGGCAGGTGATGCATCCACTCTACAAGCGCTACTACAAGCGCACGAAAAAGTACATGGCGCACGATGAGCGCAACGAGTGCGCTATCGGCGATGTTGTCCGCATCATTGAATCGCGTCCGCTCAGCCGCCGCAAGCGGTGGATGCTGCTGGAGATCGTCCAGCGCGCACGTTGAGATCGCGAACCACTATTCTACCGGAGGTTCTGGCCATGATTCAAGAGGAAACCAATCTCGTTGTCGCTGACAATTCCGGCGCAAAACGCGTCCGATGCATCCGCGTGCTCGGTGGACACGATAAGCGCTATGCCACTGTCGGCGATGTGATTGTCGTTTCGGTCAAAGCTGCACTCCCCAACGGGGCGGTGAAGAAAGGCGATGTCGTCAAGGCGGTCGTCGTGCGAACCAAAAAGGAAATTCGCCGTCGCGATGGCTCCTTTGTTCGCTTTGACGAAAACGCAGCGGTGCTGCTCAACAACCAGCTCGAGCCGCGCGGGACACGGATTTTCGGTCCAGTTGCGCGCGAACTCCGTGAGAAAAACTTCATGAAGATCATTTCCCTGGCGCCAGAGGTCGTCTAAATGCTCGCTGATGCTCCCATGAAGCTCAAGATCAAAAAAGGCGATACCGTCATCGTTATCGCAGGCAACGATAAAGGGAAGACCGGCCGTGTGATTGCCGTCTATCCCAAGAAATTGCGAGTGCTCGTTGAGGGTGTCAACGTGCGCAAAAAGCACATGCGCCCCTCACCAGCGTATCCGCAGGGCGGGATCATCTCGAAAGAGCTGCCTATTCATTACTCGAACGTGATGCTCATCGGACCCGATGGCAAGCCGACACGGAAGCGGCCAGTGGAAAAGTGAGCGCGGGCGGGAACATACTGCCATACCAGCGCCCACCAGCATGCATGTGAACTACGACAATTGATGACCAATTCCAATGGCAAAGCAACAGCTCAAAAAACTCGACTTCAAATTCGAAGGACCTCGGCTCGACGAGGTCCAGGTGGCAGAGGTTCCAGTTCCGCGGTTGCAGGTGTACTACCGCGAAACAGTCGTGCCGAACTTGATGAAGCGTTTTGGGTATCGCTCGGTGATGCAGGTGCCGCGCCTGGTAAAAATCGTGCTGAACATGGGCGTTGGCGAAGGTGCGCAGGATCTCAAGCAGATCCAGAATGCGCTCAACGAGCTGGAGCTCATTGCTGGTCAACGACCAGCGGTTGCGCGTGCGAAACGCTCAATTGCAAACTTCAAACTCCGCCAAGGTCAGCCGATCGGGGTCCACGTTACTCTCCGTCGTGCACGGATGTATGAATTTCTCGATCGCTTCATCAACATTGCTGCCCCGCGGATCCGTGACTTCCGCGGTTTCCCTGATAAATCGTTCGACGGTCGGGGGAACTACACCGTCGGCATCAAAGAGCAAATCATCTTCCCGGAAATTGATGTGGATAAAGTCGATCGTATCCGCGGTTTAGATATCACGTTCGTAACTACTGCGCAGACCGACGAGGAAGCATACGCACTGCTGCAAGAGTTTGGGTTCCCGTTCCGCAAGAAAGACTAACACTTTGAATTGATGCCCCTATGGCAACTGATGCAGTTATTGCTCGTAATCGCAAACGCCAGCGGCTGGTGGCAAAATATGCAGCGAAACGAGCCGCACTCAAGAAAGCGGGCGATTATGAGGCGCTTCAGAAGCTTCCGCGCAATAGCAATCCCGTTCGTGTCCGTAATCGTTGCTCGGTGACGGGACGGGGGCGCGGTGTCTATCGGCACTTCATGTTGTGCCGAAACGTCCTGCGGCAACTTGCACTCGAAGGCAAAATCCCCGGCTTGCGGAAGGCAAGCTGGTAGCAAAGATTGTTGCGTTCCGTATTTTCGCAGCCCTTATCGCCAGCGCATCAGGTGAGAGTGCGCCTGAGATGGCTGGTGGTGTGACAAAGTTCGACCATTGCATGCAGACGACGCTATGCCAGTGACCGACGCCATCGGCGACTTCCTCACGCGCATTCGGAATGCCCAGCGCGCCCAGCATCGCACCGTCGAGGCCCCAGCATCGAAGCTCAAGATTGCCATTGCAGACATCCTCAAAGATCAAGGCTTCATCGCAGACTACGAGGTTGTTACGCCGGCCGGTGCAGTGCAGCCAACACTCCGTGTGCACCTGAAGTACTACCAAGGCAAACCCGTCATTCGCGCGATCAAGCGCATTAGCAAGCCTGGAATTCGGAAATATGCACGCGCACAAGAACTGCCGCGGGTGTACAACGGGCTCGGCATTGCGATTGTCTCGACGTCGAACGGCGTCATGACCGATAAAGAAGCGCGTCGTCAGAATGTGGGCGGCGAAATCATTTGCACTGTCTGGTAACACCACCACACGCACAGTTACCGTGTCACGAGTCGGCCGCAAACCAATAGAGATTCCAGCGGGCGTTACCGTTACCCTCAACGGTTCGGTGCTTATCGCAAAAGGCCCGCTCGGCGAACAACAGATGACGCTCCCCGAGGGCATCACCTGCCAACGGGAAGGGAACACGCTTACCTTCCATCGTTCCAGCGATGAAAAGAAAATTCGCGCACTCCATGGAATGGCGCGCGCGCTCGCTGCGAACATACTCACCGGTGTCAGCCGCGGGTTCGAAAAGCAGTTGGAACTGCAAGGTGTCGGCTACAAGGCTGAGCTCCGCGGGAAGAATTTAGTCCTCTCGCTTGGGTTTTCGCACCCAGTGGTTTTCATTCCGCCGGACGGGATCCAAATCACGGTCTCGAGCCCAACGCAACTGTCCGTCAAAGGAAGCGACCGGCAGCTCGTTGGTGAAGTAGCTGCCGTGATCCGCAAGATTCGTCCGCCGGAGCCGTACAAAGGCAAAGGCATTCGCTACGTCGGCGAATTCGTCCGCCGCAAGGCTGGGAAAGCAGCTGGTAAATAACGTCTTGTACCAAAGCGATGATCACCAATCACAAACTCGAACGTCGTGCGCGCCGTAAGAAAGGCATCCGGAAGAAGATTCGTGGGACGCCCGAGCGCCCGCGGCTAAGCGTTTTCCGTTCGCTCAAGCACATCTACGCACAAATCATTGACGACACCACTGGGCGCACGCTCGTGAGTGCATCATCGCTCGATAAAGAGCTCGCACTCGAACCAGGCACACGGAAGGTTGAGGTCAGCCGCGCGGTCGGGCGCTTGCTTGCCGCACGAGCACTGACGCACGGTATCACGGCTGTTGCGTTCGATCGCAATGGATTCCTCTACCACGGTAGAGTCCAAGCACTCGCCGATGGCGCGCGCGATGGTGGTCTCCAGTTTTAGCACTGTGCAGAGTGTTCCGAGCCCTGTGAGTTGAAAACGTACTGATTTCACTTTCAAACATGGCACGAGCGAAAGTCTCTCAGCTCCAACTCAACGACAAGCTTGTCAGCGTTTCGCGGACGGCGAAGGTTGTCAAAGGTGGGCGCCGCTTTAGCTTCTCGGCGCTGGTCGTCGTCGGCGATGGTCAAGGCCACGTCGGGTATGGCCTGGGAAAAGCCGGTGAAGTCGTTGACGCTGTGCAGAAAGCAACCGAAGC
>RFIK01000052.1 GCA_003695605.1 Chlorobiota bacterium | reverse complement strand
GTACCGCCGCCAGGACCTGCGACACCAGAGATCGCAACGGCAAGGTCGCTGCCGTACGCTGCGCGAATGTACGTAGCAAGTTCCTCGACTGTTTGCCGGCTGACTGCACCGTAGTGTGCAATCGTTTCTGGGCGCACGCCACCGAAATGAATTTTGACTGCATCGGCATAGCAGATCAGTCCACCGAGGAAGTACGCCGAGCTTCCTGGCACCGAGGTAATCTCCATGCCGAGCATCCCACCGGTGCAGGATTCGGCAACAGCGACCGTTTTGCCGCGTGCGATGCATTCACGCTGGAGCACCTCAACAAGTCGCTCATTCTTTTCAGACACAACTGCATTGCCAAGCGATGCTCGCAGTGGCTCAACCGCTTGATCGAGGAGCAATCGCACTGCACCTGGGCGGCCGCGTGCACGGAGCCGAATGCGCACCCCGCTTGCCGATGGCAAAAACGCCAACTTGACTGTCGGCGGTAGTTGTGTCCGAAGCGGCTCCAGCCGATCGGCAAGGTCAGCTTCAGGGACTCCCGCGGTTACAAAAACATGTTCGGCAATAATTTCATACCCGCCCGCTGCGATACACTCGGCGATCCACTGCAGCCCTGATTCGCGCATGATGTGCTCCATCTCTCGAGGCACACCCGGTAGCACTATCACCGCTGCACCGTCGCTTCGGTCAAAGAGCAGCCCTGGCGCTGAACCAACACGGTTCGGGAGCACAGTTGCCGACGCCGGCACCATTGCTTGCATCCGAAGTCGCTCAGTCAGCATCCGCCCACGTTCAGCGACAACGCGCTCGATGTGCTCGAGCGTAGGCTGGTGAAGAACGAGTTCGTCAGCGAACAGCTCCAGCATCGCTGCAACCGTGAGGTCGTCATGGGTAGGACCCAACCCGCCAGTGGTGATGATAAGCTCGCACCGATGGCGCAGTTCCGCGATGGTTTCGACAATTACCGCAACGTCGTCGCCGATCGTGCGATGTTCAGTGATCACCGCTCCAAGTGTAGTGCACTGCTCGGCAAGCCAGCGCACGTTGGTGTTGAGCGTGTCACCACTGAGAACTTCATTGCCAATCGAAACGAGAGCAATACGGAAGAGCATTGGTTGCTGCAGAATGAAAAAAGCTCGCTGCGAATTTACTCGCAGCGAGCTAAGCTTTCACGTTAGGATGAGATTGCACGCATCCCCGAGTGCTCACGTGCACCGCTGTGACTACGCTTGATGTTGTTGATCGTCCGTAGAAGCAGACTCTCTCGCAGACTCCGGAGCAATAGATTCTTCGGGAGATTGTTCCTGTTGCGGCTGCTCAACGCCAGTTGTAGCCTCTGCTGTTGGTTCGACCGCGGGTGATTTCTCCGGTGTGTCGGAGATTCTTTCTGAGCTTACTGGGCCTGCTTCGACTGTAGGGATGGAGGCCGCAACAGTCGGAAGCGCGTCATCAAGGGACGGTGGAGGTTGAACGGGCATACTGCTCAATGCATCATCGAGCGGTGCAAATGCGTACTCATCGGCGCCAGGGACTGGATGCGCTTCGTTGTAAGCGCGGATTGCATCCTCCCCTTTGTCGCGGAGGGCATCCACGGCCGAGAGCACAATACGCTTGTCCTCTTCGTGAAATTCGACGATCTTGAGCGGAAGCACATCGCCAATAGCGAAGTACTCGGCGATTGTCTTGACCGGTGCAAAGGACAAGTGCGACGATGGGACGAATCCTTCGACGCCTTCAGGCAACTCTACGACGACACCTTTCTCCACGATGCGGAGGATTTTCCCTTCAGTGAGTACACCCGGCTTGAAGCGATCAGCATAGCGTTCCCAGGGATTTTCCGTCACCTGTTTATGGCCAAGCGAAATGCGGCGCTGTTCAGAATCGAGTGCCAGGACAACGACATCGAGTGGATCACCGCGTTTGACCAACTCACCGGGATGGCGAATCTTCTTCGTCCACGATAGGTCGCTGACGTGGACAAGTCCTTCAACCCCCGGCTCAAGCTCGACGAAGACGCCGTAGTTGGTGATGTTGCGGACAATGCCTTTGTGCACCGAGCCAACGGGATATTTCTGGACGATTTCGTTCCATGGATCCGGCTGGAGCTGCTTGATGCCGAGCGCAAGCTTGCGGTTTTCCTTGTCGATGCTCAAGACGACTGCTTCGATGACTTGCCCGAGCGAAACAACTTGCGATGGGTGTTTGACGTGCTGCGTCCACGACATTTCGCTGATGTGGATGAGCCCCTCGATGCCCTTTTCGATTTCGATGAAGGCGCCGTAGTCGGTAATGCTCACAACGCGGCCAGTGACTTTGGTGCCTGGCTGGTACTTATCGCCGATTTGCTCCCATGGGTGCGGTGTCAGCTGCTTCATACCGAGCGAGATGCGCTTTTTCGCTTCATCGAAGTCGAGCACAACAACCTTGACTTTCTCGTCAAGGCTAACGACCTCCGACGGATGATTGACGCGTCCCCACGATAAGTCGGTGATGTGCACTAATCCATCTACCCCGCCAAGGTCAATGAAGACACCAAAGTCAGCGATCGCCTTGACGTGACCTTCGAGCACCAAACCGCGCTCGAGCATACTCAAGATGCGCTGCCGCTGCTCCTGAATTTGCTCTTCGAGCAGAACCTTGTGGCTGACGACGACATTTTCGCTGGGATTGTTGACTTTGACGACGCGGACATCGAGCGTTTTCCCGATCCATGCATCGAAATCGCGGACCGGTCGCATATCCACTTGCGAGCCAGGTAAAAACGCTTCGATCCCCAGGAGGTCCACAACGAACCCACCCTTGATCCGGCGGAGGATGCGGACGTTGACGATCTCTTGCTTTTCGTAGAGCTCGACGATCTGCTGCCAGGTTTTCATGAAGTCGGCGCGGCGGCGAGAGAGTACAAGCCGGCCTTGGCTGTCCTCAAGGCGATCGACGAAGACATCAATCTCATCCCCGACCTTGAGCGTATCAGCAGCAGCACTAAATTCCGCTCGCGGGATTACCCCGAGCGATTTGAAACCGACATCTACCCAAATTTCATCCATGGTGATTGCGGTGATCACCCCGTGGACCATTTCGTCTTCTTTTATTTGCCGTGTTGAGCGCTCAAGGAGCTGGTCGTAGGAGGAATCATCAACTGGTGGAATTGGAATATCCCCTTCCAATACCGCCGCGAGCACGGACTTCTTCGGTAGTCGCACGGGTTTAGTGGGAACAGTAGCCGCTTCGTGTGCGGTTGTCGAAGCAGGAGCAGCTGGCTGGGCAGCGAGCGTTTGAGCGCTCGTCGGATCGCTTGTCATAGGCAGGTCGGCAGTTTCTGTCATGAACATCTCCTTCGATGCAGCCGCAGCGCCGCACCCTTCTCGCTGCGTAGCTACACCGGTTATGGTGGAACATAATGATCTGGTGCGGCAGATTAGCATGCAAAAATACAGTGCTGCTGTAATTTTACATCGAATTGGGCATTTCCGCCACTTTGATGCGTATCCTCGATCGCTACCTTCTCAGTGCTGTCGTTGCGAGCATGGCTTTCGCGTTGCTCGCGCTGTCGCTTGTGTTCATTGTAGTAAACCTCATCGAAAGTCTCGATCGTTTCCTCGACCAGCATGCCGATGCATGGACGATCGCACTCTACTACCTCTACTTCCTGCCAGAGATCATCAAGCTGCTGCTGCCAGTTACTGTATTGGTCGCGATCCTTTTTGCTATCGGGAAACTGACCGATGCATACGAAACCACCGCGATGAAAAGCGCCGGCATGAGCCTCTATCGCTTACTAGCACCGATCATTCTGCTCTGCACCGTGATCGCCGCGGGGCACCTCTATTTCAACGGCTGGGTTGTACCACGAGTCCTAACGAAAAAATTCGCCATCGAACGGCAATACCTCGGTAGAAACACCGGTGGAGTCGAACAGCAGCTCTACAACCTCTACCTTCGCGATACCCCACGTCGGATTGTAGCACTGGGATATTACGACCTCCGCAACAACCGGGGCAAAGATTTGAGCGTCGAGGAGTATAGCGACGGCGTCCTCCCACACCTTGTCCGTCGGATCGATGCACGCGCATTCCGTTGGGACAGTAGCTCTCAACGCTGGATCGCCGAGGAGTGCTTTGTCCGCACGTTTAGCGCCGGCAGCGTCAACATCTCGTATTATCCTGTACTTCCGGTAACGCTCGCAACGGATGACGCGCGACTCAGCACGCTCCAACGATCAATGGATGAAATGACCTTTCCCGAACAAGCCGATTACATCGCATTCCTCCGCCGAGGCGGACGAAATACTCGTCAGCTCGACATTGCCCACGCCGGTGATTACGCTTTCCCCGTTGCCAGCATCATCGTTGCGCTCATTGCAGTGCCATTTGCATCCGTTAAGAAGCGGAGCGGTCTCGCAGCGAACATCGCAGCTGCAATGACAATGACATTCTGCTATCTGGTGCTCACCAAAATCACCCAGGCGCTGGGCATGGACACAGCACTTCCTCCGACCCTTGTCGGCTGGAGTGCCAATATCATCTTCGCCGTTGTTGCCGCTATTGTTCTTCTCCGAACTCCAACATGATAACTATCACCTCACTTGCAACACCACAGGGACGGCGTCTCTATCGCGAGCTCTATCGTATTCTGCGGGACGAGCGCCACTACGGTTCGTGGGAAACACTCCGCATGCTCTGGAACATGGCTGCACGGAGCCGCGGTCTCGAGGGGTATTTCGAGCAACCTGTTACAATCGAGCATCCGCTCGGCGCACGTGCTGGCACACGGTTGTGGCTGGAAGAAATCCTTTCGCGCTACTACTACTCCACCATCGTATCCTTCGTCTATGGCGGGGCAGCGATTCTGTTGGTAGTCGTGGGATTGCGGCGCTTTTCGGCTGGCATCAGCGACACGGTGGTTATGCTGAGCATTGGTCTGGAAGCTCTCCTCCTGATTGTGCTGTTTGCCGTTATGTTCTTTCGCCGTGACGAAGAGGATCCAACCGCAAAGCGCATCGAGGAGCTCATCGCCGAAGTTGGCGAAATCGGGCGCGACTTTGCTGCGAGCACCATGACACTCGAGAGAATCGCCGAACAACTCCAGGGCTTGACAGCTGAAACTGCGCGGTTGGCAGAAGCCGCCGAACATGCTGCGACTGCAGCCCAACGCACAACCTCCCCCGCACCGGAACTCATCGAGCGCATCGCGGAACTCAACGCAACGCTCAGCAACGTCTCTGCCAGTGTCGAGCAGCTCCAGCGAGCAGCACGCGCCATTGAACACGAGCACATCGAGCGTACCATCCGCCGCGAGCTCGAACGTCTGCTTGCCCAGCGGCTTTCGGATAACGCTCCTCCCTCGTCATGATGCGCCGAGGCGGACTTGAACTGTACTTCGTCCTCTACCTGGCAGCGCTCATGCTGCTGCTTTCGGACTCGCCACGGCGCGAAACTGAGCTGGCCAGCACAGCAATACGATCACTTGTTTCCTCGACATTCGCACTCATCGTCGAAAAGCCAACACTGCTCTGTCGCGCAATAGTGGAGGGCGATACCATTCGGATTCTGCATTTCGACAGCCTCAATACAATCGTTCCGACCGGTCTTGTTGACAGCCTCCGCTACACCATCACCATCACCGATCAAGCAACGGGGACCGAGGAAACAACCACCGCTGAAGGCAGCCTTGAGGTCGGCAATGTCCGCCTACTGGCGCGCCAGATCGGGCAAGCACTTCGCATTCACTGGCAGATAACTCCTCGCCGGCAATCCCAGCTCTACCGCGTGCGCATTGTTGCAAGTGCGCAGCCACAGCTTCCAGCCACCATTCCCGTTCAGCAGCGGCAACAGCTGGAACCACTCCTGGCAGGCACCAACAATCTCCTCCGCAGCGAGGCGACGTTCCTCGTCGGATACCTTGCAGAACAGCGGTTCCAGCCGCAACAAGCGCCGTCATCGCTTGACACTGCGCTCGAATGGCGCATCCGTTCGCTGCTGGCGCAGCAGAGTCTGCCGCAATCATTCAGTGGCACGTTTTCCATCGTCCCAGAGCATTCTCTTGTCGAGACAATTCCATTTGTCACGTGGGAAAACCGCGTGGCAGTCTATGGGGCCTCGCTCGAGCGAGATATTACCCAGCCGCCTAGTGTCAGCGGCATCGGCAATGTTGTCGTTACGATCGAGGGCAACACCCTCCTCCTCCGAGGCATAACAACCCAGGCGGGGTCGGCACAAGCACGCATCCGCCTGGTACGCCGAGATGGGATAGAATCAGCAGCGAGTTTTACAGTCGTGTCAACTCCAGTGCAAGCACCAAGCGTACCAACGGCGATGTATCCCGGCATTGAGTACCGTATCGAGCCAAACCTTCCGCAGTTGAGCGGGACAACGCCGCGCGCCGTACTTCGCGATGAAAGTGGCGTAATCCGTGCAAGCAGCAATGGCCAGCCGTTGGTCTTTACTCCCTCGATTGCTGATACAGGACGGCGATTTCTCTTCGAGCGGTACGCCGGCACTGAGCGCATCGGACAAACCATCGCTATTGCCTGCGAGATGTTTGCCTCGCCGGAAATCATCAGCATCCGCCGCGAAAGCGAGCAGCTCTACCACGTTGTCACGCGCAGTTACGGACTGGCGAGCGACGCTCGCTCGCGCGTGCGACTTGAGCTTGAGCCTCCCAGCGCTGGCCGCATCCAGGAACTCTACGGCGACCAGAGCTACGACGCCGATAATCACATCCGCCTGCAACATTTCCGCGTTCAACTCCAGACTATTGCGAGTGTCCGTGCTCTCAACGGCTACGGGCAGCGTTCCCCTTCCAGGGAATTATCGCCGCGATAGGTTGCTCAACTTCCCCTGCTCCTGGAGGGTGCGGTGGTACTGTCGCACGTTCGCCAGGTGTTCGGTGTAGGTTCGAGCAAAGCGATGGAGGCCACTGCTATCACCCGCGCTACAGAAGAAGAGGTAGTCGTGCACTTCTGGATCGAGCACTGCTTCGATGGATCGAATACTGGGTGCTTTGATCGGCCCAGGTGGCAGTCCAACGATGCGGTATGTGTTGTACGGATGCTCGATCTTGTAGTCACGGAAAGAAAGCCGCCGCGGCGGAAAGCCGAGTGCGTACTGAACTGTTGGGTCTGCCTCGAGCTTCATACGGCGTCGCAAGCGGTTCCAATAGACTCCAGCGATTCGACGGTACTCTATTGGATTGACAACTTCCCCCTCGACGATGCTCGCCAACGTCAACACTTGCTGTCGCAGAAGTCCCTGCTTTCGAGCCGTAGAAGCAAAGCGCTCCTGCCAAACGGCATCGAAATGTCGAACGATACGTCTGAGTGCATGGTCGGTTGGCTCACGCTCGAAGAGTTCATAGGTTGCCGGCAGCACGTACCCTTCCAATGACGGCGCATCCACCAGGCCAAAGGCACGTGCAAGACTATCGCCAACGATCAGGCGATAGACGCGGGCAGAATCATCGTCGAGCACTCGCGCAAGCGCACCTGCAAGGTGAGGCGTTGTTTCGCCTTCGTAGATCGTCAGCGGCCGCACAAGCCGATTGCGCCCAGTGAGCAGATTCCCGAAAAGCTGCACATGAGTTATCGCATGCGAAAGTTCATACGATCCCATTCGAATGCTCACACGATGGAATTGCCCGACACTCCACGCAAGCTGCTTCCAAAGCCAGGCGAAGCGCACAGCACCCCTTTGTTCCAACATCTGGAGGACCTGCCGTACGGGAGTTCCTTCAGGGACGAACAGTACTTGCCTCTCCGGGACCGGCAGCGGTGACAGGAGCGCAATTGCAATCACACCGATTGCAACGACGAATCCAACGATACTGGCGAAGAGGACACGTCGGACCATCCGACCTAAACGCATGGGGCTCTACCCGCACCAGATGAAACTGGCCAACATGGATAAACAACACAACTGACGTAGTTTTGTACCTGCGTGCCCGCAACGCGTGGACTGACGGAATCATCACGTGCTCTCTGTGCGGCGGCGCTGGTTGAGTTCAGCGACATCCAACGAGTTTGGTGTATCACACTGCTTTTAGGAAATCTATGGACGTTCTAGCATCGAAACTTCGCGACGTGCTACCAATCTTTCGCACCAAGCGTGCACAGCTGCTCGAGCGGTATAGCGACGTTGCCGTTGCAAATGTAACGGTTGAACAAATCATCGGCGGGATGCGAGGAGTTCCATCGGTGCTCTGCGACACCTCATCGGTATCACCAGCGGAGGGACTACGCATTCGTGGCATTCCGATTTTGGAACTGACCTCGGCAACCCCCGAAGAGATTTTTTTCCTGTTGACAACAGGGCAGCGCCCCAGCCAAGAGGAACAACAGCAACTCTCATCACTGCTTGTGAGCAACGTACACATCCCGGATGAAGTCCTCACGGTACTGAAGGGGATGTATCAGCATGCGCATCCGATGGCAATGCTCTCGGCAGCGTTGCTCGCGATGGAGCACCAATCCGAGTTCCGGCGGGCCTATGAGGAAGGTGTTGCTAAGGATCGGCTGTGGGAATACGCACTTGC
>RFIK01000051.1 GCA_003695605.1 Chlorobiota bacterium | reverse complement strand
GTACATCGAAACGATCATCGAAGCAGCCAACGCAACCCACGGCGACATCTACGTCTTCGCCGGCACGAAGAACACCGCATCGGTGCTTGTCCCTACCCCACCAGAGACAACGCAGCGTCCGTTCGAGCTTGTGACCACTACGCCAACTGCTTCAAACCCATCCGGTCTGGAAGTGCGCTTCAAAGGAAACACCGAAGCACGCACAGTCCAGACCGGCGATGCCAGCGCTGAGCAAGTCTCCACCACTGCCGACAAAATCTTCGGCGCGGGGGGAACAGCGCTCTTTGATACACTCATTGCGCTCTACAATGCCCTCGCCTACAATCCAGACGGAACCCCACGTGCCGATGGACAGATCCCCAGCGCTGACCAGCTCGAGAAAGTCTCGAGCCTTGTCACACAAATCGCTGATGCTTCCACGACAGTCAACGCTACGACCGCTCAACTAGGCATCCGCACGAATCGAATGGCAAGTCTCCAATCCCAGCTCCAGGAGGACATCACCCGCCACCGTGAATTTCTCTCCCGCCTTACCGATACCGATGTTGCTCAAGCGACGATGCAGTTGCAGCGCGATCAGATTGCATATGAGTACAGCCTCAAAGTCGCTTCGCGGCTGTTGAACCTGTCGCTGTTCGACTTCCTGCGATGAGCCGACTGACAACGTTCCTTGCACTTGGCATCGGTATCCTGCTCGTTGCAGCGGTGGCTGCGCTGGCAACAGGTACCATCGCATTTCTCTGGAATCCAGAAGCACTTGCCATCGTCTTCGGTGGGAGCATCCTGGCAACGGTCGAATCCAGTTCACCACAACAAGTACTGACCGCTCTTCGATGGACCGGAGCAATCGTCAAACCCAGAGCCGATGAACTTGTGCTTGCCGAGTGGTGGCTCCAGCTCGCTCTGCGATGGCGCCATGAAGGTATTAGCGGGCTAAAGGTGGCAGCATCCTCGGCACCAAGCGATACTGTTGCAGCGATCGCCGAGCTCTGTGCTGATGGGCTCGACGCTGCATCCATCGTTGCATTAGCGGAAGAACTCGTCCAAACACGCCACCGTAGCATCGAGCAGGCGATCGCGTTTTACCGGCGTCTTGCAGGGTATGCACCGACGATGGGCATCATCGGGACGGTCATCGGTCTTGCAGCAGCGCTCGGCAGCACGGCGGCTGACCCTGCGCACTTGCTCCAGCGAATCGGATTTGCATTTAGCGCGACGCTCTGGGGATTGGTGACGGCAAACTTCCTGTGGCTCCCGCTTGCGCAGCGACTCCAGGTTGCTCTCGACGACGAACGCGCGCTCGATCGGCTCCACATCCAAGCAGCTCGCTATGCCGCCGAGGGAATCACACCACTATTGATGCGCTACCGTCTTGCGATGCTCTTGCCCCAGGAGCGCCGCAATCAACTTCTCCGCCAGTGACTACTCCGTGTGGAGCGAAGCCTCCACCATCATAAGCACGCGCTGGCGCACCGCATCCAGTGGAACTCCTTTCAGCACTGCACCGGCAGCGTTGCGGTGTCCCCCACCTCCAAGCTCTTCCGCAATACGGGCAACATCGAACGTTCCTTTCGAGCGAAGAGAGACTTTCACTCCATCACTGCCATCGAGCAATTCGCTGATGAAAACGCCAACTTGAGCACCTGCAACAGTGAGCGTGTGCTGGACGAAGCCTTCAGTATCATCCTCGCAGGCGCCTGCATCGAGCACGTCCTTCCGGCGAAGTTGCAGCAGCACGCACGCTCCATCGCAGTGAATCTCCACCTGCCGAAGGACCTCACCGAGCAAACGCAATCGTGCCGGCGAATTTTGGTCGTAGAGTGCTTCGGCGATTGCAACAGGATCGGCGCCATACTCGATGAGCGCTGCCACGATACGGTGCGTCCGCGCGGTCGTTCGCGGAAAGCGGAAATTCCCCGTATCAGTCAGAATCCCGGTGTAGAGTGGCGTTGCCACTGCTGCACTGAACACACCGGGGAATTCAAGCAACAAGAGTGCAAAAACAAGCTCCGCAGTCGAGGCAACCTCGGTATCCCACAGCATCGCATGAAAACCTGGCTCCGGCTCAAGGTGATGATCAACAAGCAGCCGTGCTGCTGGCGATGCAGCAACGGCAGGCGCCATCACATCGAGACGATTGAGTACGTTGAAGTCAAGGCACACGATGACGTCAGCAGTCGCAATCAACGCGTTGTGTTTGCTGGAATCGTACACTTCAAGTGCACTGCTTCCAGGGAGAAAGCCAAGCGACGCAGGAATTGGTGACGGGAGAATAAGCTGCGGCTGTTTTCCCACTGCACTGAGCGCATTCCCTAAACCCAACACCGAGCCAAGTGCGTCCCCATCGGGGCGAACGTGGGTTGTAAGCACGATCCGATTGCCAGACGAAAGTATTGCTGCAATTGCTCTTGCTGCATCGCGGTAGCGTGCGAACTCTTCAGGCTGCATGGGAGCGCAAAACGATAGTTGTGATTTCTGGTGGCGAACCAATGCGGAGCGGAACACCAATCGTTCCAAGCCCGCGCGTCACGTACAGATGGGCACTACCCCGGTGGTACCAACCACGAACATAGGGCGAAAAAAGTTGCGTCAGTGTCAAGTGTTGGTTGGAACCAAGCTCGAGTGCAAGCTGTCCGCCGTGGGTGTGTCCTGCCAAAACGAGCGATCGTGGATTGATCGCCGCCAGCGCATCAAAGACGAACGGACGGTGCACAAGCACGATCGGGCATGCGGACTGACCAAGCTGTTCCATCAACGACGAGCGCTCTACACCGCTTGCCGCCAGCAGTGCTGCCTGCCGCTGATGATCGCTGATGCCGAAAAGCTCGATGCCATCGAGTGCGACGGTTTGGTCATCGAGCAGCACCACGCCACAATCGTTGAGCATCCGACTCAGTGTGGGTGCTGCGCCATTGAAGTAGTCGTGGTTGCCAAGTACTGCATAGACGCCCAGCGGTGCGGTCAACTCCCGCATCGGACGGCAGAAATCGCGGAAGTCGCTTGCGCTAGCGGTAATGAAATCTCCCACAATGACGCAGAGATCTGGTGACTGACGACGGATGCACTCGATGTAGTACGCCAAATGCTTCGGTTCGAGAAACGGCCCCGCATGGAGATCGCCGATGAGGACAACACGCATTCCATCGGCCGAGCGCGGAAGTTCTGGTAGCACACACTCATGCTGTTCGATAGTGACATCAGCTGGATCATATGCGGCGATGGTACGACCGACCGCAACTCCCGCTACTACGGCAATCCCGTTGCGCACCAGCCGACGTCGCTCCGCTTGGATCGAATGGTGGCGACTACCACTGGGCATCTCCCCCAGAGCACGTACCATCAGCCAGACACCGAGTGTACCCGCGCACACCCACCCCGCAAGTGCCACCGTGCGGACCATAGCGGGCGGCGAGGCTTTGTACCAGAGTAACCAGTAGCTGAGCACCGCAGCGACAACCAACACTGCTCCGCAACCAACGATGAACTCGATACGCCATTTGGCGCGCCACAGTACAAAAAGCGATCCACTAAGCACGGCAAGTGCTGCTGCAACAGTGACGCCGGCAACGATGATGTAATCCCGTGCGTCAGGCATACCACGAGCTGGAAGTGCTATGTTTGCGCGCTTTGATTTGAGACGAATCCCGCAACTCCATGAAAGCGTACCTCCAGGAATTTTTCCGTAGTCGATGGAAGCGCACACTCGCAATCGTATCCCTCACTGCGATCGGTGCACTCATCCTGCTCGACCAAGTCATCATGCCGCTTGCCATCCATAGCCGCCGAACGGTCACTATGCCAAGCGTCATAGGCATGGCGCAAGAACACGCTGTTGCGTTGCTCAACCAACAGGGCCTTGTCGTGCAAGACATCCAGCAGCAGTACGACTCCACGCAACCGGCGGGACGCGTCGTCCTGCAATCACCATATCCTGGCGCGACTGTTCGCCAGGGTCGGCGGGTATATCTTGTCGTCAGCCGTGGCGAGGAAACCGTCGCACTGCCGTCACTTTTGGGAATGACTCTCCGCGAAGCACAGGTTGCGCTCATTCGGTTGGGACTACAATTGGGGAATGTGCAGACCACACCGTGTGAGCTCTCACTGCCCGGCGGGATTGTCGAACAGATTCCACCACCGGGCGCACGTGTCCGCATCGGGTCAAGCGTAGCGCTCGTCCTCTGTCAGGACACTGCGCAGACGGTCGTCGTGCCGAACGTCCTCTACCGAAGCCGCGAGGAAGCAGAGTCGTTGCTCGCAGAAGCTGAACTTGCACTCGGCGAAGTAGTCCTGCAGCGCGATGGAACTTTTGCACCTGGCACTGTCCTCCGGCAGGAACCTGCAGCTGGGAGCCGGGTGCCACGTTCGACGCCGATACGCCTGTGGGTTGCATCGGACCTATAGTTTTCGCGAGACACTCTTTGCCTGTAAGAACAGCAAGAGGTAATCGCGTCCGCCTGCCTTCGAATCAGTCCCACTCATGTTGAATCCACCGAAGGGATGGCCGCCGACGAGTGCTCCAGTGCACTTGCGGTTAAAGTAGAGATTGCCAACGTGGAATTCCACCCGCGCGCGTTCGAGCTTGTGGCGATTGCGCGAATAGACTGCGCCGGTCAGACCGTAGATTGTGCCATTGGCGATGCGGAGTGCATCGTTGAAGTCGCGCGCTTTGATCACTGCAAGCACAGGGCCGAAGATCTCCTCTTGGGCAATTCGTGCATCAGGCTTGACATCGATGAACACCGTCGGTTCCATGTAGTAGCCACCGCTTGGGTCGTCAATCGCGTTACCGCCGATGAGGAGCTTGCCTTCTTGCTTGCCAATCTCGATGTAGCGCAGGATCGTATTCTTCTGCCGCTCGTTGACCACTGGCCCAACGGGGAAATTCTCCTCCGGCGGACCGACACGGAGCGCTGCAACAGCATCGCGAAGCTTTGCAACGAACTCTTTGTAAACGGCACGATCGACAATAGCGCGCGAGCACGCCGAGCATTTTTGCCCTTGGAATCCGAATGCAGAGATCACCACACCCTGAACGGCTGCGTCGAGATCTGCTTCGCTATCAACGATGATCGCATCCTTGCCGCCCATCTCGGCGATGACCCGCTTGATCCAGATTTGCCCAGGCTGCGGCTTTGCCGCCAGCTCGTTGATGTGCAAGCCAACCTCCATCGAACCAGTAAACGCGATGAAGCGTGTCTTCGGATGCGCGACCAGGTAATCGCCTGCCTCGGCACCGCTGGCGACGAGGAAGTTGAGCACCCCATCGGGCAGCCCAACCGAACGCATGATGTCCGCAAAGAGCCATCCCATCATCGGCGAATCACTCGAGGGCTTGAGCACGACAGTGTTACCGGTCACAAGTGCAGCGCTGGTCATTCCGACTAAGATTGCGAACGGAAAATTCCACGGCGGCAGAATAATTCCAACACCAAGCGGAATGTAGAACAGTTCGTTGGCTTCGCCTGGCACGGGAGTAACGGGCTGGGGTTGGCCGTAGCGGAGCATCTCGCGTCCGTAGAATTCGAGGAAGTCAATTGCCTCACAGGTATCGGCATCGGCTTCGGTGTAGTTTTTTCCAACCTCGCTGATCATCCAGGCGTTGATCTCGAAACGGCGCCGACGAATTTCTCGCGCAGCCTTGAACAGGTACTGTGCACGTTGCTTCGGTGGAACGTTCTTCCACGACTCGAACGCCTTGAGCGCTGCGTTGATTGCTTGTTCGGCATGTTCGGTGCCGCTTTTCTGGAAGACACCGATCACTTCGTTCGGATGAGCAGGATTGCGCGAGAGGGTTTTCGCTTCGGTGAAGAGTTTTCTTCCGCCGACAATGTTCGGATACTCTGTGCCGAACTGCGTGCGAACGCGTTCGAGTGCTGCACGCTGCTTGCGGAGATTGGTCGGATTGGTAAAATCGAGGATAGGTTCGTTGCGGAACTCTTTCACTGGAGTGCATGGTGATGGGTTCTACTTCGCGCTGCAAAGTTACACGGTTGGTGGGTGACTGCTGCGTTGCACCATGCCGAGTGTCTCAAGAAGCATGGTGTCCGTAAACGGCTTTGCCAGGAATGCAGCGACGACTTTTTCCTCCAGCTCAGCAAGCGACCGCCGCTCCAAGAGACTGCAGAGAAGGATGATTCGGAGTTCTGGCTTGAGTTCTTTCATCGCCCGAAGCTTATCGAGGGGAAATGGGACGCTGTCGGCATCATCAGCCAACACGATGTCAACACTGCTGGCATTTCCAATGAACGTGGCAAGTGCCTCTGCAGGCGATGCTGCTTCGAGAACTGTGTACCCGGCGTCTTCGAGCGTGGCAGTGACAAGATTCCGCACAGTTGCACTCGGCGTGACGACGAGCACTGCGGTTTTTCCCACAGGAGGCCCTTGACTGATGGGAAAGAAAAGACTCACCCGTGTCCCTGCTGCACTGCTTTCCACATCAATGGTACCTCGATGACGCTTGACGATCGTGAGCACGGTGTAAAGGCCAAGTCCTGCACGATTGGGCTTGGTGGTGACAAAAGGATCGAACATCGTCGGGAGAATCTCCGTTGGAATGCCATCTCCGCTATCGGCGACATCGAAGACAACGTATGCACCATCGCTGAGTCCTCTGGCACTGAGCCGCGGATCATCTGGCATTGCACGGTATGCAGTCAGAGTGATTGTTCCGCCTCGTTCGTGGAGTTCATCGGCTGCATTCGAAACGAGATTCGACAGCGCTTGCAACACTTGAGCACGATCGGCAATGATTGGTGGAATATCCGGGTCGGGTTCGTTCACTACCAGGGCAATCGTTGGTGCAAGGATCGAGCGGAACGAGCGAACCACTTCCCGGAGGAGATCAGCTGGATGGATAGGTTCACGGCGGATGTCTTGCGAGCGTGCGAAGCTGAGCACTTGACGGACAAGCTCTGCCCCACGCCTTGCCGATTGCTCGATCATACCGAGAACCTTTCGCGTCCGTTCATCTGAGGCACTGCGTAGGAGGGTCTGGACACCGAGCAGAATCGGCGAAAGAAGATTGTTGATGTCATGCGCAATCCCACTGGCGAGCATTCCCAGTACATCGTTACGCTGCCGTTCGAGCTGTTCCTGCTCACGACGGCGGCGTTCGGTGACGTCGTGTAGAAAATAAATCATCACCTCTTGCCCTGAAACTATTGCTCGCTGCAAGCGCATCACAGCGTAGCGCAGCCGTCCATCCCGCTGCGGAATTGCAAGATCGGTGGAGTAGTCAGTGCTTCCAGACGGGCGAGTGAGTTCTTCACCAACTAGTTCACCGCTCGAACGACCGAGCAGTTCCTGTGCTGCAGCATTGAGGTAGAGGATGCGACCGGTAGCATCGGTCATGATCACTGCATCGGGAAGGAACTCCAGGAGCGCCCGATACTGCGCTTGCGACTGGCGAAGCTGGTCGGTAGCTTCTGCAAGTTGGCGTTCCAACTGCGCACGCTCCCATGCGGCAAGGAGCGTCCGAAGAAGCGCTGGCGCAGAGTACTCTCCTTTGACCAAGTAACCCTGCACATTCGCATAGATCGCGTGACGCAGCATCCCGGGATCATCATCAGCGGTAACGACGACGATTGCGCAGTGTGGCAGGATCCGGCGGAGCGCATGGAGCGTTTCGATGCCGTGGCTGTCAGGCAGGTAGAGATCAACAATGCAGATGTCTGGCTCTTGAGTGCGTACAGACATCACCGCTTCCCCAAGTGTCGAGGCAAAGTGAATATCGAACGCACAATCATCCCAAACACTCGACTCGCTGAGCTGCCGCGCCAAAATTTGGCGGTCGAGTGGATGATCCTCGATGCAGAGAATTCGGAGTGCGCGTCTGGGTGTACCAGAAGGTTGGCCCATATTACAGCCATGCTCGTTCCACCCAAATATAGGCACTGGAAGCGGTCGTGGTATGATTGCGGAAACGGTGAGGTACTTCTGGTGGAATGACCAAGAAGCCACTTTCCGAAAGCAGATACTCCCGTTGGGGAGTCTCGACCAAGAGCGCACCACGTGCACATGCAACAGTACACCGCACCGGTAAGGAAAGGTGTGGTTGCCACAGCTCAGTGCCTGGAGGAAGATGGAGCAGCAAGTGCTCGGGTTCGTCGGCGGAAAATGTTGGGACGAGCAATAGGAGGTGTGGCTCGCGCTGGTCTTGTCCGATCAAGGGGATTGGTGTTGGCTCGATCGCACAAAGTTCCGCGGAGTGTTCGGTTTTCTCACGTGTTCGCAGTCGCTCAATGTGGGAGAGAAAGACACCGAGCGAATAGCCATAGAGCGCAACCACCCGGCGCAGATATTCGCCAGCGAGCATTCGTCGGCCGTGCTCAGCATTGGCAAGATGCGATACCGAGACGCCTGCAACGCGCGCTACCTCAGCGAGCGTCTTCCCCACCTTTCGGCGGAGTGCACGGAGATTTGCACCGATGAGCTTGGCACGTGCCTGAGAGGAGCGACTCTCGTCGAAGTCCATCATTCCGTAAACTTGTGAGGAATTCCGCATACAAAGCTATGCTCGATCAGCTAATTGAATCGCTCGCGTCCCTGCCATCGTGGGGCGTGGTGGTTGCTGCCTTCGCGATAACGTACACTGAAAACATTCTCCCCCCCTCGCCGAGCGATGTATTGTTGGTGTTCATCGGGACGCTCGTCGGCATCGGTACGGCAAGTTATGCTATCACGTTAGCAAGTGCTACGATCGGGAGCATCACAGGCTTCTACACGATGTTCACCATTGGGCGAATCTTCGGCGACCGCCTGATGCACTCCCGCTTCGGGAAGCTCTTCCCTGTTGAACTGCTCCTCCGCGCCGAGCAATGGTTTCAGCGGTGGGGCTATTACATCATCGTTGCCAATCGGTTTCTCTCCGGAACGCGGTCGGTCATTTCCCTCTTCGCTGGGATGTCGCATTTAGAGCCGGTTCGCACAACAATTCTCTGCGGTGTGAGCGCACTTGTCTGGAACGCGCTACTGCTGTGGGCAGGGATGGAACTCGGCCAGAACTGGCGAATCGTCGAGGAGTACTTCCACACCTACGGTATTGTCTTTTGGACGGTGCTTGGGATTGCTACTGCGGCCATTGCGCTGCGAGTGTTCTTGCGCCGACGGGTCAACGCACCACCCGGCAATCAGCAAGAGAGCGATAAGGCGTAGTTGGATAGAGCCTGCGTAACCGCTCGAAGAGTTGCTCAGCCAATTGCCGCTGCCCACGGAGACAGAAGACATGGCCGAGTCGCACAAGCGCACGTTGATGGACATCCGGCGGCACCCCCTCAGTACGGTATGCAATTTCTCCGAGCAGCAGACTTGCGCGGTTGTACTCTCCGCTGAGTGCCCAGCATTCTCCGAGCTGAAAGAGCGCCTCCCAGTAGATCGAATCGCGCTCGCCATGAGATTCCACAATCGCCACAAGCGCACTGCTTGCACGGGAGATTTCACCCTGCACGCACCACATGACCGCTGTGTCCAACAATGGGGCTTCCCTTGCGGCAGCTTCCTTCTGCGCTGGCATCGGCATCGCACCGGCAAGGATGCGCAGCGTGTCCTGAAAGCGGTGCTGCCGTTGTTCTGCTCTCGTTTGCAGCTGGAGCGGCACACCTTTCGGCGTGATTCGTAGCGGAAGCAAGCAACCTCCGAGCAGCACGCTGCAGGCTCCCCCACCAAGGAGGAGAACCTGCAGCACTTTGCTTCTACGAGGCGTTCCCATCCCACCAGGTAATGTCAATAGCATCTTCTCCACCGTCGGCACCGAGGACGTGTGCATTGATCCACTGCGCTTCTGGACGCACCAGCAGCGTAATAATCGCAGCGACGTCCTCCGGCGTGGTGAGCCGATGGTTCGGGTTGCGCATGAGTGCATTGGCAATCAGCCGCTCATTGCCCGGGATCTTCCGGAGCGCGGGCGTATCGGTCACTCCCGCTCGAATGGCATTGACGGTGATCTCCAACGGTGCCAGTTCGAGCGCAAGCTGACGCGTGTAGGACTCGAGCGCCGCTTTCGCTGCTGACACCGCACCGTACATCGGCAAGTTTCGGTGGCTGCCAGCACTGGTCAACGAGAGAATCCGACCCCGACGCAGAAGCATTCCCTCGGCGTAGAGGTCTTGAACCCAGTACACAAGCGAGTTTGCCATCACATCGAGTGTCATCTCCAGTTGACTCTGCGTGATGGCATCCTCACGCGACGGCGCAACAAGTGGCCGGAGTGACCCGAACGCTAATGAGTGGAGCACCACGTACACTCCACTGCCGGGGCGCTCACGGAATTCAGTCTGGAGCGTCGCAATAATCTCGGCACGACGCGCAGCATCGGCAGCGTTGGCATTGAAAAACAGCGTCCGCACACCATAGGACTGAATCTTGCTCTTGAGCTCTTCGACCGCTGGCAACGTGGCTGCACGATCAAGATGCACTCCTATGATGGGGTAGCCCTCAGCTGCCAATGCCAATGCTGCTGCGCGACCGAACCCACTGGATGCTCCCAGAATGAGCGCATAGCACTGCTCTTTGTTCATACGGCAGCTCGAATGTGAAACATCATGATGCAGGACGCCGAATCACCGACGCCCAACGATAACCATCTCCAGGAACGTACAAGCGTGTGCGGAGCACCATCAACGTGTCCCGACCGAACAACATCCATGGCGTCGAAAACCGCACGGCGACGTACCCACTATCAACAACCTCGAGTTTCGTCAACCGGTCAACGATTGCAGGGTTATTCCGCGTCAGCATGGCAATATCTTCTGGACGGAGCCTCTGTCGATCGTCGGGATTGACGACGTAGAGCTCCAGCTGAACAGCACCCGTATCGTCCAGATGCTTGGGTATGAGCCGGTGGTAAAGCATCGTCGCATAGCGCGCAGTAAAGCCAGAATCGTAGCGATTCGTCTCAACTGTAGCGATTACCCAGCGGAAACCATTAGCAAGCGTGGTATCGAAGACATCCACTGTGCGCATTCGTGGAATTGTTGGCGTCTCGACATCGAGCGCGAGCACGATAGTGCCCACAACAACCACGGCGATAACCGCACCAGCAATTGCAGCCCAATCGAAGCGTTTCATTCAACCTGAAGGAGTAGTTCACCCGAAGGAACAACTGCTGCCAGGAGCCACATCACCACTCCAATGCTCAGCGGGATGGAAACGTTGTCGTCCATCTTGAGCCGAATTGAAAGATTTTCCGCCAATGCTCCGACCAGCGCTGCAGACGCAGCAATGGCGAAATAGATCGCTGGAAGACGGTAGAGAGTCCCGATCACTGCAATGACAACCACGGCCGATACAACGAAGGCGAGCGTGCCTTCGAGCGTTTTATCCAAAAACCGATGCGAACCGTAGCGGCGGCCAATTATTGCAGCGCTGATGTCACTGATGATCAAAATCGCAAACGAAGTCACCGCAATGAGCTTGGGAAAGATGGCAATAACGATGCACGCACTGATGAGCACATACGACGCACCGTTGAGCAGCAGCCGATCGTTGCGCAGTTCATGTGGGCGCAGCAGTGGCCCGACGATCCGGAGTGCCAACCGTCGCACCGGCATGCTCCAGTGGATGAGCACATCAGCAATGACGAACGCAAGCGTCAGTGGCACTAGAATCATGAGTGCTTGCCGACGGCTCATGAGTGCGTAGCCAATCGGAATTGAAAGCGAAACCAGATGAATCCCTTTCCGCAAAAGCTCGGCGCCGAACGAAATATCCTCCCGCTCGTGAAACGGTAATTTTGTGCCTTGTTCAACAGCCTGCGTATTCATGATCGAGCGTCGTGCTTTTGCAAAAATCAACATCGGACTGCACGTACTGGGGAAACGCGACGATGGCTACCATTCGATTGCAACCATCTTTGCACCACTTGCATTCCACGATCGGATTACCATCGAGCCTGCAGATGTGCTGCGTGTCCAGATGGTCCCATCCTACGGAATCGCCGAGCAGGAAAATCTCGTCTGGCGCGCAGCAACACTTCTGGCACATCGGCTCGGCTGCAGAAGCGGCGCAAAGATAACCATCGCAAAACACATTCCTCCTGGCAGTGGCTTAGGTGGTGGTAGCTCCGATGCTGCATCGGCACTTCTCGGTCTGCTCTCGCTGTGGAAGAGAACTCTGGCCGACGACCAGCTCCATGCACTCGCGCTCGAGCTTGGAAGCGATGTACCGTACTTCCTTCGTCCACAGCTTGCCTACGCCGAAGGGCGAGGCGAGCAGTTGACCCCACTGCCCCCGTCCGTTGAGCGGAGCGTGCTACTCGTTCTTCCCAGACTTTCCATTTCAACATCATGGGCGTACGCTGCGCTCAAGCGCACCGGTGAACATCCGCGCCCACGCTTGCTCGGCGATGCACTCGTTGCCTCTACACTCGATGATGCGCTCCTGCGGAGCGTCTGCACAAACGATTTCGAATCGGTTGTCTTCGCTGCGCACCCTGAACTTGCAACAATCAAGGCACAACTCTACGACCACGGAGCACGCTATGCCTCTTTGACAGGTACAGGATCAGCTCTCTTCGGGTTCTTCGAGAGTACCGCAGTAGCACTCCGTGCTGCTGCTTCCATGCGGAACTACCGAACTGTTGTTACCACGACGTGCATGCGACCAAATGACGATACTGGCAGTTGCAGCTGAGTGTGCGCCATTTGCCAAGATCGGTGGGTTAGCCGACGTCGTTGCCGCGCTTGCCAGAGAGTGGCGTGCTCTTGGGCATGATGTCCGCATCGTGCTCCCAAAGTACGGAAGCATTGATTGCCAGCGCTGGCAAATCGAACAAACTCGCCTAACCATCTCGGTCCCGATGGGATGGTGGCAGGAATACGCACGGATTTGGCGCGGTGAACTTCCTGGAACTGATGTTCCCGTGTACTTCCTCGAATCCCGCGACTACTTTGACCGCCCTGGGATTTACGGTGAGCACGAAGGGTATGCCGACAACGACCGGCGATTTCTGTTCCTGTCGCGTGCAGCATTCGAGCTCGCTCCTGCAGTGGACGCCGTTCCCGAAATCATCCACGCTCACGATTGGCATACAGCGCCGACGATGGCATTCCTGAAGACGCACTATCGCCACCACCCGCATTTCACCCATGCTGCGGGGGTGTTTACCATCCACAACATCGCATACCAAGGCATCAGCGACCCCGCGTACTTCTT
>RFIK01000050.1 GCA_003695605.1 Chlorobiota bacterium | reverse complement strand
GCGGCAAGGTGAACAGTTGCCACCAGACTGAGCAACACAGCGGCGCACATTCGCATTGTCAATGCTCCGTATTCGGTTGATCGGAAGGCTGCAAAAAACATACCCGGCACAGTGTGCCTTGATGCTACGCGCAATAATACGCCCCACAGTTCTTCGTAACACAGCCTGACGGTCAAAGCTCTGATATGCCGCGTTCTATGTCCATGAAAATCGCTGCAGCAATCGTGACACTCCTTGCGCTTGGCGCATGCATCCAATGGCAGTCACTGGGATACTACAGCCGTGTTATCCTCGATGGGGAGAACTCTCGTGCAGTTGAGGATGCTCCTACGCTTCGTGCTCGGCCGCTCTGCTCGTTCGGTGGCGATAGCACGTGCGTTCGTCTCTTTGTGGTGGGAGATTGGGGAAGCGGCATGGCAACGCAGGTTGCTGTCGCACGTGCGATGGCTTTCGTGGCACGCACGGAGCGACCGCACGCGGTGATTTCTACCGGTGACAACTTCTACCCCAGCGGTGTCGCGCAAGCTCAGGATCCGCTGTTCCGCACGCGGTGGGAACAAGTCTATGCAGACAGTGCGCTGCAAGTGCCGTGGATTATCGCGTTGGGGAACCATGACCACCGCGGCAGTATTGATGCGCAGATTGCTTATGGGCGGCAGAATAGGCGGTGGTACCTTCCTGCACCGTACTATGCGGTAACTGTAGCAGCAGCGCAAACGGCGGTAGCGCTCTTTGTGCTCGATACTGATGTCCTACTCTCCGATCGCTCGAGTCGGCGACGGCAGCTTCGATGGCTCGATAGCGCGCTTGCAGTGACTACTGCAACGGTGAAAATCGTCGTTGGGCACCATCCACTCCGCTCGTACGGTCTCTACGGCGATACCGAGGTGCTCGTCGAGCAGCTCAAGCCGATCCTTGACCGTCGTGGGGTAATGCTCTACCTCTGCGGCCACGATCACGATATCCAGGTGATTGAGCATCCTGCTGATCGGTTCGTGTGTGTGGTATCCGGCAACGGGGGTAAATCGCGGCGAACACGCTATGGTGCGTTTACGAAGGTTGCGTGGACTGGAGGTGGGTTCGTGTACCTCGCATGCCGTGCAGATACGAGCGTCGTTGCACAGGTCATAGCTTCGGATGCGCACGCTCTGTGGTGTGATACGCTGGGTGTGCACCGCCAGGGACTCGAACCCCGAACCCGCTGATTAAGAGTCAGCTGCTCTACCACTTGAGCTAGCGGTGCAAGCGGGCGCAAAAATACTGCACACTCAACGGAGCTCACTAAACAACGCAGCGCGTAGCGGTGTTGCTACGCGCTGCTAGTGGCGACGTTATGGAACCTGTTAGGGCTAAGATTTTTTTGTCGAGCGCTTCTTTTTCGTTTTCTTCTTTTTTGCGGGAGCTTCTTTGTCCTGCTCAGCTGCGCCTTTCTTGACGACCGGTGCTGCTTGCTCGGCTGGTTGTTGTGGCGATGTGCCTTTCTTGACGACGGGTGCTGCTTGCTCAGTGTGTTGCTCGGTTGGTTGGGGAGCGCTGCCTTTTTTCACAACGGGCGCTTGAGCAGCGGCGTTCAACGCAAGTGCGACAACGAGTGCAAGTGTTGTTTTCATCGGAGCCTCCACGGTTAGCGTAGTGATTGCGACCCAATTTTCACAATAGGCGCGTTGCCCGGCGACATCATGCCTTTGACCAACGCATAAGGCACGCCAACGGCTGTTTGAATCGAGTAGTCAATCTCGACGTACCGGTTCGGCGACGTCCCTTGAAGAATGCTTCCACCGGCTGCTTTCAGCAAAATCTTCGCAAATCGGTACTGGTTTGCTGGCGGACTAGCGGAGTTGTCCGGTGCAACCATTGCGTAGAGCACGACGCTCTTGGCTTGGTTCTGCAGGTTTTCAAGCAGGATTTGCACTTGCTTTTTCCCTGTGCCAAGTGCTTGCGATTCGAACACTGCCTCGAGCGAATCAGCGACCACGAAGGAGGGCACGTACCCTTTGGATGTGCTGTCGCAGAAGATAATCGTTGCTTTTGCTAATTGTCCTGCCTTTGCATCGCGAAGGAAGCGCCCTTCACCATCAGTGTACGTGCTTGCTCGCGGTGAACCGAATGCCCAGTTAACCTGACCGCTATCGGTGCGGGTATCGAGGCAGACGTCCCACTCGGTACCATTGGCGATGGTCAGATTGGTGCCATCGAGCAGGCGAATGCCGCTACCGTTGGCCGACGCAGTTTCATATGCGCGAATGCCGCGGAAACGCTTCGCACCTGCCCACTGGATCGAGATGCCCGCTGAGACTGTGTCGTTGGTGTAAGCGGCGACAGTAAAGGTATAGGTCTTGTTTGCATCGAGTTTATTGATTTCAACGATTGTTTCGCCTTTGCCTACAGTATCCGGGTTGAACGTTTGGGACCCACTGGTTGCAGTGATGCGGTACCCTTTGAACTCTGCGTTCGACTCAGACGGTGACGGTGTCCACTTGAGGCGGACTGTTGTTTCGTCTATCGAAAGTGCCATCAAATTCGATGGCGGTGCCGGGATGAATGTGACTGGGGTGTTGGTGGTGGTATCCTCGCACCCACCCAGAAATACGCCGATTGCACCGAGCATCAGCGGAAGGAAACGTTGCTTCATTGGGATTCCAAGCAGAATGGTGAAACAAAGCAGACGATCACGCGAACACTGGTGCAAAAATATGCACCAGTCGGCTCAGAAAATATCCAAAGCGAGGAAAAAAACAAGCGGCTTGCACTGGGGAACGTGCAAGCCGCGTACCAGCGGTGAAGCGCTGCCGTGCTTACTTGGAATGTTCGGCAGGCTTGTCGGACTTTTTGTGGTGGTGATGCTTTTTGCCCTTCTTGGCCATTGGCTCCGACGCTTTGTCCGCTGGAGCAGTCGTCGGGGCGGGCGTTGTTGCGGGAGCAACCTTTGCTTCCGCAGCAGGTTTTGCAGGCGCTGCCTTTGCAGCGCTCTTTCCTTGATCGGCAGCGAGCATCACCTGTGCTGCCATGAGGGCAACGGCGAGCGTTGCCAGTCCGAGCTTCTTCATAGCGAAGACCCTCCAAACAGAAATGGTGAGATACACATGCGCCGTTTTCTTGGCACGCCGTGTGTTTTGCGTGCTCCTGGCGCGAGCACTTAGTCGCAAGTGGCGGCGGCAACGTTACACGTGTACCAACATTTTAGTTTGCGTTTAGCCAGCATTCAGAATTGCCCCGCTGTTCCGCTTCAAAACCTGCTGCAGCTGGTGTTCGATTTGTTTGCGGTCGAGTTCGATTTCGAAGCCAACCGAAAGTGGCAAGTGCCGATCAAGTCGCGCGAGCAACTCCTCGAAGGCATGGGCAGCTTCGTAGTAGCGACCGAGCGCAACGAGAGCATGCGCCTTGTAGTTGAGTGCCAGCGTTTGGTCGGGGACCTTCTGGAGCGATTCTTCTGCCCAGTGGAGTGCATCCTGATAGCGGCCTTGGACGCCACATATATAGGCAAGAGCGCTGGCTGCCGATGCTGCCAGCGGTGCTGAAAGCCCGATCTGGAGCGCAAAGCCAAATGCACGTTCTGCTTCAGCAAAAAGCTGCATCCGCGCGAGCGTTTGCGCCAGTTGGAACCATGCGTAGGCATTGAGTGGCTCTTCTTGCACATGCTGGATGAGCAAGCGGTAGTTGCGGCGGACTTTGGCTTCCAATTGCTCGGGCGAAATATCGTAGCCGCGATGGTGGATGACGATCGGCGAATGAACGATCGCGCCGCCGCATTCGATGATTGCAGGGGTAATTTGCTCGTGGACCCGTCCGCGAAATGCGATGCGCGGATAGCCGTAGTTGCGAAACAGTCGTGGATAGGCACCGCGGTGTGTTTCACTGCCGCCCATACCAACCCGATGGGGACTGACGATCGTGCAGAGCAAGCCGCCGACCTGCGGCGGCTGACGCTCGAGTAATGAGCGGAGCTGGTGCGCAGACGTCGCATCGAGCTGCTCATCGGCATCAAGGTAGAGGATCCACTCCCCACTCGCATGGCGGAGCGATTCATTCCGTGCAGCGGCGAAATCGTCACACCACGGAAAGTGGTACACCTCTGCACCGAACTCTTCTGCAATGGCGATCGTGCGATCGTGAGAACCAGTGTCCACGATGACAATTTGATCCGCGCAATCGCGGACACTGCGGAGGCAAGTAGGAAGTACATCTTCCTCGTCGCGCACGATCATCGCAAGCGTTAGGAGTGGCTGCTGCGGGGGTTGTTGCTGCATAGAATCCTCCTGTGTGGGTGAAGAGATCCGGGGTGAAGGAGCAATGATCGCACTCTCGTGGTGCGCGGTCGTCATGGGGAACTTGAGCATACCACGCACACGCTGGATGCGGGATTGGAGCACATCGAGCGGAATTTCTACTGTTCCGATGATGGTGATCTGTGGGGAGGGATGTTCCAGTGCGTGCATGGCGCGTTCGTATGCATCGAGTGCCGCGCGTACGTTACCACGGCGTTCGTGAATATCCCCGATCAAAAACCACGACATTGGATGATCGGGAACAAAGCGGAGCGATTCCTGTGCGGATGCGAGTGCATCGCCGTCGCGTCCCTCGAGTGCTGCAAGCAACGAATGTTGGAGAAGAATTTGCGGAAGCAGCATGCCATCGTTCTGAGCAGCGCAGCGTGCCCACTCAAGATCGGTGCGCGCTCGATCGAAATACCCGAGCGCCATCAGTGTTCTGGCACGATGGAGACGGTAGAACGCACTCTTCGGTTCACGTTCGATCGCGCGATCGAGCAGCCGGAGATTACGTTCTTGCTTGCGGCGAAGGATTGGTGGATCGTGCACGTATCCGTGATGCTCGATCGTTATGCTGCTGGGTGCGATACGAAATCCCGCGTGGAGGATTGACGGCAGAATCTGCTCGTGCACGATGCCGTCATATCGAAGACGTTCGTCGTTTCGGAACAGGCGGACTACCTGTGTGACATAGCGTGTCGGCGGTCCGTCACCCACAGTTGAACGTGATTGCACGCGTGTGAGAAACCCGCCGATGGGAGAAGGAGCACTGGCTATTGCATCAGCGGCGGCGCTTGGTGTGGTGAGCACTTCGTCAGCATCGAGGACGAGGATCCATGGCTGGCGTACGTGGCGGAGCGATTCATTCCGCGCAGCGGCAAAGTCATCGCACCAGCGGAAATGGTGAACCTCTGCGCCGTAGCGGGAAGCGACCTGGGCAGTTTCATCGGTTGAGCCCGTATCAACCAGGACAATTTGTGACGCAATCGGAGCGACCGAATCGAGGCAGCTGCGCAAGCGTTCCTGTTCGTTCCGTGCGATAATGCAGACCGCCAGTGGGAGTCGTTCCATCGTCGGGGGACGCAAATCGTTCCATCGTAGGAACTCTGCTGCAAATGCCTTGCCAATGCAGGTGATCCATGGTCAGTGGCTATCGTCTTCGATAGACGGATCTGGTATTGCCGTGAACGAGATCCGCATTGGCGCGCTTGTCCGTGCAGGGTGTGCCGTTGCGATGTACACTGCACCTGGTCCATGCCGGAGGATAATGGAATCGAGTGCTGCGAGGAGACGGTGCCGCTGAGGGTAGGTGGACAGCAAGGGCAGCTCGAGCTGGAGGTATGCCGGGGAAAGTTCTGTAAAGTGAATACGAACGTGAAAGGGTATCCGCTGTCGCGGCCTCTGGTCCCAGAGGCGACGAAGCACGGTGCCGAGCATAAAGGGGTCGTTTGTCGGCGGAATGCGCATCTCTGCAGACCACTCGAGTGTCGGTAGGAACGTACATCCCACAGTGATTCGACCGGAGAGAACACCGTACCGCCGCATTCGAACCGTCGCTTTCTGCATGAGCCGGTGCAGGACGGCGAATGCTCGCTCGTCCGTGCGCATCTCTGGTTCGAGAACGTGGGAGTGCCCTACACTCCGGCGTTTGGTTTGTGTGCGATCGGTACACTCACCACGCAGGTGTGCATAGAAGCGTTCTCCCTCGATCCCTCCCCAAATCGTGCGCAATTGCTGCCGTGTCGCACGGTATAGGTCAGCAATCGTCTGAATTCCACTACGGTGGAGGCGTTTTGCCATGCGCGGTCCAATACCGCACAGGTCTTGCAATTGCAGGTGGAGTAAACGGTCGGGAACGTCGTTTTCGGTCAGGAGGACGAGCCCATCGGGTTTTTCAAGATCACAGGCTGTCTTGGCTAAGAATGGATTTGGTGCGATTCCGATCGAGCACGTGATGTACGGACCAACCTGACGACGAATCGCATCTTTGATGCTCTGTGCGATTGCGATCGCACGCTGGGGCTCTTGTTCACGACCATGCAGAGTGCAGAGGACCTCATCAATTGAACAAACTTGGGTGATAGGGATGCACTGCTCAATGATCTGCAGCAAACGATGGTGCATGTCGACATACACAGCCGGACGAGCCTCGACCAAAATCAGCTCAGGACACCGCTTGCGTGCCTCACGTACCGGTGTACCTGTCTTCAACCCGTAGCGGCGTGCCTGGTAGCTTGCTGTGATGAGGCACGTTCGATCGGTCATCACAGCAACGATGCCGACTGGCTTATCACGAAGGTCCGGCCGGAGCTGCTGCTCGACCGAGGCGAAGTAGGCGTTGAAATCAACGAACAGATAGCGCAGCATTTGGGCATGGGGAGGTATTCGCAAAAATCTACATCGGGGCAGTCTCCAGGTGCACAATTGTACTGCAGATTTCTAATCGTTGCGATTTTGGAGACTCAATGTGCTATCTTTGCAGTGAGGTTTTACAGTACGGTTTGTTTGTAAACGTGATTGTGGACACTATTCGCCCTACGTGGACGGGCATTTCTCTGCGCCAGAGGAAGCGGAGGGGTTCTGCACATACGGGTGTGTTGCTGTATTGAACGGTAGCTCAAGCGCGGATCGATCTGTGCGGAAGGTTCGAATCAATAACGAAATCACAGCACCAGTTGTGCGTGTTGTTGATGCCGAAGGGGGCATGCTCGGCATCATGGCTATTTCGGATGCGCTCAAGATTGCCTACGACCGTGGGCTTGATCTTGTCGAGGTCGCCCCGCAGGCAAATCCGCCAGTGTGTCGTGTCATTGACTTTGGCAAGTACCAATACGAGCAGCACAAGCGCGAAAAGCAGCAGCGGAAGCAGCAGCACCAAACGCAGCTGAAAGAAATTCGCCTCAAAATCGTCACCGATACCCACGACTTGGATTTCAAAGCGCGTCATGCCCGCGAGTTTCTGCTCGAGGGCAACAAAGTCAAGGTGACGGTGCTCTTCCGTGGCCGCGAAATCACGCACAAGGAATTCGGCGAACAGATTCTCCAGCAGTTCTGGCAGCGGCTCGAAGATGTTGCGAAATTCGATCAGCCCATCCGAGAAGAAGGCAGAACGATGACGATGATTCTTGCGCCCGACAAAGAGAAAATCAAAAAGTACCAGAAATTCATCCAACAACAGTCCAACGACGAATAGGACGAACGATGCCCAAAATGAAAACGCACAGTGGCGCCAAAAAGCGCTACAAAGTGACGGCAACCGGTAAAATTGTCCGCGAGAAGGCCTACCGCAGCCATATTCTCACGAGCAAGGATCGAAAACGGAAACG
>RFIK01000049.1 GCA_003695605.1 Chlorobiota bacterium | reverse complement strand
TGCTGGGATAGGCGGCTGGGATCTTGCGACCGGAACGTCAACACGCACCAGATCCGGCAAGCCGAAATTACAGCGTGGGCGTTACGTTTGCAAGCATCCGCGGAAAATTCCGTAGTTCTACGGAGCACGGAACATTGGTTCGTCCGTGGCTGGACGAGCGCCGAGTGCCAGGGGTATGTGTCACAGGTGATGCCCCTCCAATTGCACCGGTGGTGATGTCGGAATTTGTCCGAAGCGAATCTACGTTAGAACGCAACGAGTCGGAGCTGCTCGCGGCGGGTCCGCATGCGGAGCCATTGCTCGAATTGTTTCCTCCGCGAGGGTGAAACTCGCCTTCCCTCGAAGAGGGCGATTGTTACTGTATCGCGCGTAGAAGCACGCTTCGGATAGTAGATGATCATCTGCCGGAGTGCAATTTTCTCAATCTCAGGAAAGAGGATCGGGAGCTCCATTGCAATCTGAGCGGAGAGCGTGTCCTCCTCGTGGTAGGTAGCCAGAGCCCGCTCGAGAGTGCTGAGGCTGTCTTGGAGGCTTTGGAGCTTGCGCTCGGTTTTCTGGTAAAAATCTTCGAGCACGGCTGTGCGGATTTTCTCAGCTGAAAGAACAGGGCTACTGCCTTGCAGGACTTCCAGACGCGTCCGTTTGAGTCCGTATCGTCCAAGATGCTGGCGCCGTTCTGCGATGCGGATGCTGTCGAGTGGTTCACCGATGAGAACGACTTCGAGCACGGTCGAATCCCCTATTTCCTTGGCATGATAGCTGACGACGGTGGTGCGGGGGAGTTGGAATTCCGTTTGCACGTACTGGCGAATGCGTTGTTGGGTGATAGTTTGCTCCACAACACGCCATGCTAGGTAGATGCTTGGCAATGCGGTGGCAATCACCACTGCCCAAATAATACGACGGACGCGTTGGCGGCCGGATTCACCTTCCATTCGATTGGGGAAGCGCAGCAGCTGTGCAACTGCGTATGCTGCCGTGCTGATGAACACCGTATTGATGGCAAGCAAATAGAACGCACCGAAGAAGAACCTCCACTCTTGCAGCGCCAACCCATAGCCGACAGTGCATAAGGGCGGCATCAGGGCAGTAGCAATTGCAACTCCAGCGATAACGGTGAATTTTTTCTCGCGGCTCGTCGAGGCAATAATTCCCGCCAAGCCTCCGAAAAACGCGATCAAAACATCCCACAACGTTGGACTGGTGCGGGCAAGCAGTTCAGATTGCGGCTCCTTGAGCGGAGAGAGAGCAAAATAGATCGCAGAGCTGACAACACCGAAGAGGACAGCAACACAGTAGTTCTTGCTGGATTTTTTGAGCAGGGCAAGATCGTAAGTCGCCAAACTCACCCCCATCGCGATGATCGGTCCCATCAGCGGAGAAATGAGCATCGCGCCGATAATGACGGCCGTCGAGTTGACGTTCAAGCCAACCGATGCAACCAGGACGGCACAGATGAGTACCCAGAGATTGACGCCGCGAAACTCAGCGTCGCGTTCAATTGCTGCGATGATGGCTGCGGGGTCGTCGCGGTCTCGTTGGAGATCGAGCCGCTCGAACAGTTTGGCAGCACGGCGAAGGAGAGAATGCGGGTTCATTCTTCCTGTGCGGGTGGTGGCAAGCGATTTTCCAACTCCTCGGCATGGCGGATAAGCCCGCCGCGGTGCGCTGCAATTGCAACGAGCACAAGCGATGCAAGCACTGCCACCAAGAGTGCCGCTGATGCACCCCACCGAAAACGCTCGCCCCACCAGCGCTGACCGACGGTGACGCCAATGGCAAGACCAGCAGCCACAATTGTTGCCAGGACAGCGACTTTCGCGCTCTCTTCGTGTGCTTCGATTGCAGTAGCGTTGATGCCAGGTGCGTGTTCGAGCAAGTGCTCAGCTTGCTCTCCAGTCTGGAGCGTGACAACAGCTCCAATGCCCGCTGCGATCACCAGCCACGTCCCAGCACTGAGCAAGCTCCGATTTCGCCGTACCAGTGCGCCGACTAAGAGCGCAGCTGCAATCACCATGAAATAGAGCGGTGCGTGATTGATCACAAGGTGCAGGAAGGCTGCATTCATCGTTGAATCCTCGAAGCTACCGTCGTGATATCCAGCGGCAAATATCGCCAAGGCACAGCCGAGTATTTTTGCCCGCCCCATTTTTCGGAACAGACGCAATGAAATCGCAGCAACAGACTTCTCCTGCACTCCTTCCAGCGACACTGCTCCCTCGTCTTGACCGACGCACAACCGCAGTCGCCATCGCGATCATTGCAGCGTTAGTGTTTGCCTTCCTCTGGAAGGGCATCTTCGGAGGATCGTTTCTCTCATCGGATAGTCTTTCGTCGGAAAGCTTCAAGCCATACTTGGAGCAAGTTTCCAAACGCGGAGAATTCCCGCTCTGGGTGCCCTACATCTTCAGTGGTATGCCTGGCTACGGCGCACTGCTGGTGACCGGCGATCGGTGGTGGGATGTTGTTAGTGCGGTCGTCTTCGGCATTGCAAAAGCAATCGGGAGCATATTCGGCAGCGATACTGCGCGCGTCGCGTTCTGGTACGTGCTCTACGGTGCGGGGATCTATGTGCTGCTCCGGCGAAAAGGGCACGTACCACTCATTGCGCTCATCTCAGCGGTAGCGGCTGTCTTTTCGACATTCGTGATCGTCTGGGTGATGATTGGCCACCTGACCAAGCCGGTTGCGTTGGCGATGTTCCCCTGGATTCTGCTCGGGTTGGAGTCGCTCCGAGAGCGCTGGCGATTGCGCGAAGCAGTACTCCTGGTGGTGGCAGTGCACGTGCTCATCGAGTCCACGCATCTGCAGATGGTTTTCTACGGGGTGTGTGCGTTTGCGCTCTACCTGCTCTTCGAACTCGTCAGCGACCTGGTGCGCCGGCAGAATGTCGCCGGTGTCCTTCGGGCGGGAGCGACGCTGGCAGTTGCAGCAGCGCTCTCGTTCGGGATGGCCGCTGACCGCTATCTGACGACGCTCGAGTACACACCGTATTCGACGCGCGGGACAGCACCGATCAGCATCCGGACCAATCCCGATCCTGCCCAGCAGAAAAAGCTCGATGGTAACGACTACGAGTACGCGACGAACTGGTCGTTCTCTCCGGAAGAAATGATCACGTTCCTCGTGCCGAATTACTTCGGCTTCGGCAAACTTGACTACCGCGGCCCACTCACCGGAGGACGCACAACGAAGATTATGGCCTACTGGGGACAGATGCCCTTTACCGATGCCGCGAACTACATGGGCATCCTCGTACTCATGCTGGCGATCGTCGGTGTGTGGCTCTATCGGCGGGAGGTGTTCGTGCAATATCTCGTTGTGCTCGGGCTGTTCGGACTACTTCTCTCGTTTGGGAAAAATTTCCCTCTGCTCTACGACGCGTTCTACTACCATGTCCCGCTCTTCAACAAGTTCCGTGCGCCGAGTATGGCGCTGGTGATGCTACAGTTTGCCGTGCCGATCCTTGCTGCCTATGGATTGCGTGGCATTGCTGAGCGGCGATCGGTGAAGATGGTGCGGATGCTTTTGGTCATTGCAGGCGTGTGGCTTGTGCTCGGGTTTATCGTGCCCGGGATGATCGAATCGAGCTACCGCCAGAGCGTGATGGCAAGCCAACAGCTTGCGCAGTACTCGCCGGAAATCAAGACGGAACTGGCGCGCTTTGTGTTCAGCCAAATGCGCAGCGATTGGATCGTCACCGCACTCTTGCTCGTTGTCGGAGTTCTGCTGCTTTTGCTGTGGGTGCGCGGAACGCTCCGTCCGCATTGGGCATTGCTCGGTGTGCTGGTGCTCGTGGTCGCTGATCTCTGGCGTGTCGGCTACCGTCCGATGGAGGTCGCCAAAGGGGGAACCCCTGCGCGTACGTTTCAGCGGTACGACTACGTAGATTTCCTCCGCCGCGATACAAGCGATTATCGCATCGCCGATTTCGGCGCGTTGCCAGTGCCGAATGCATCGGCGTACTACGGCTTCGAAAACATCCACGGCTACCATTCGGCGAAACTGCGCATCTACCAGGACCTGATGGATGAAGCCGGCACTGGTGGCGGCTCGGTCATCATGAACCCGTTCCTGTGGAATCTGCTCGGTGTCAAGTACCTCCTTGCTGAGCGGCGGATGTTCGAGCAATCTGAGCCAGTCTTCCGCTCGACGACGGGGGTACTCATCTACGCCAATCCCTCTGCGCTCCCGCGAGCGTTCTTTGTGCGGCATGCAGCGGTGGCTTCGGACGTAGCGATTCTCAAGCGGTTGCAGGTTGGCGATTTCGATCCGCGCGATACGGTCTTCCTCGAGCAGCCGCTCCAGGCAGCAGTCGTCCCACCCGATAGCGGTGCATCTGTCCAGCTGGTCGAGAAGTCGTTCCTCTCCCAACGCTACCGGGTGCGGGCAACGGGATCGAATCTGCTCTTTGTTAGCGAGGTCTACTACCCCGTTTCGTGGCATGCATTTGTAGATGGGAGGGAAGTGCCCATCTACAAAGCGAACTTCGCATTCCGTGCGGTCCTTGTTCCACCGGGCGAGCATACGCTGGAATTTCGCTTTACATCGCCGGCTTTTGAGAAAGGCAAGGCAATCAGTATGGCAAGCACAGCGATTGTTCTAGTGGCAGTCGCAGGTCTGCTCTGGCAGTTCTGGCGCACGCGGCGTGCGAAAGCGTCGGGGAGCGCGTGATCTATCAGCGTGCTACCGTCCCTGGTCGAGACGAACGATCGTGCCATTCCGGATGGCCAGCAGCATGCGATGTGCGCCACGGGGGACAACGATGGTTGAAAGGGAATCAGTGATGATCAAGCGCACATCAGTGCGGCCGGTGATGATGCCCAGCAGATAGGGATTCCCTTCGAGCAGGGAATAATCGTCGAGCACATAGACGGAGTACTTCGGGTAACCGATGGACCAAACACTCAAGCCTCTTCGGTAGGCGCTTGGTTCGAGCAGGCGGTACAGTTTCGGTGTTGGATCCTGCTGCCGAACTGTGCGGAGGAGCACGATCTCGGTATTCGGCGGCGCACCTTCGGCGTAGCCAGCAAGCTGCTCGAGCAGCCCTCGAGCGCGAATGCCGTTGTGGTAGACCAGTGCCGCTTTCTGGCTAATCGCTTCGATGTGCGACAGTCCCAAAACGAATGCCCCGACGGAAAAGAGAATCACAAGTGCCCGTCGGCTGCGGATGAGTTCCCACGTGCGACCGAATCCTACGCCCAGCAGCACTGCGAAGAAGGGGAACGAATTGTACACGTAGAGTTCCGAAACGCGGTTGATCAGAACGGTGGGAAACATCCCCAGGAGTGCAAAAAGCGCCACGACCCCAAGGAGCCGGCGATGTTCCCGGCATTGCCAGAGACCGTATCCGGCAACTCCCACGATCGCTCCGGTTGCAAGGATGAGCAGGACTTTTTCGTACACTGTGCCAGAGGTAAGTGTGAAGTAGCCCGTGACCGTCGAGGTTGGAATCACCGCTGCGAATACCAATTGTGCGACGTTGACCAGAACGTTCGGTCCGAGTCGCACCGTACGGTATTCATCCACCTGGAGTGTGGTTGGGATGCCAACGGCAGCGCGCACGGCAAAGTAGAGTCCTACGATTGCTGCGTAGGGGAGCGTTGCTACCAACGCCTGGACCAACCGCTGCTTCCACGGCCGTTCGTTCCACCACGTAACAAGGAAAAGCACTCCGACCATCGGCAGAAAACCAAGACTCGATTCCTTCGATAGTAAGCTCAACGCGAACGTCGCAAGTGCACCCCAGTGGACGCGGGATGGGACGGGGTGCTGAGCATCAGTGCGTTCTTCCGTCGCTCTCCGGTAGAGTAGCCAGAGTGTAAGGCACCCAAAGTATGTGCCTGCAATCTGCGAGGTCGTGTCGGTTTGCAGAATCGCTGCAGCGTTTGCCTGCGAGCCGATCATCACCAGAGCGGCTGCCACTTGGTGGGGAACGCCGAACCCTTCACTCTGCAGAAGGCGCACAACGAGCCATGCAAGCAACGCGTGCAGGAGAATGTTCACCACGTGAATTGGCCAGGTTTCCCAGCCCACGAGGGCTTGCGTAGCGGCCAGCAGTGCTGAGCTGAGCGGGCGATACCATGCGTGTGCGGGATTGGGTTCGAGAAAGGTGCGCCAGATCATCTCGCCCGGGCGGGCGAAGATGTACTGGAAGTCATCACCGAAGTATCCGATGGATAAACCTTGTGCGTAGAGGAGAGCAGTTCCCAAAAGCATCAGCAAGAACAGCCAACGTCGGGTGCGAGGTTTTTCGAAAGCGATAGGTTCGGTGGGGGAGCTGCTTGCTTCCATTGGCAAAGCGGGAATGTCTAACTGAATCGTCGCTGCAAAAATCGCTCAGGTACTCTGTAGCACATGGGCACAGAGATCACTCTGCAGCCGAGCACCGTAGTTTCGAGTAGATGGTATCCCTGTAGTGGCTTATCATATGGCAGTGCGTTGGTGTGTTCTTCTGCTCGTCGGATCTGCAACGGTAGCGCAGGCAGGCGATACGCTCACGATTCCGCTCCTTTCGAATGAGCGCTTTCCGGCGCAACCATCGGAAAAACAAGCGGTGGTGCGGCTACCAGCCGGTCCCAGCTATGCACGCCTACTCCTGGTGCTCCGCCTTTCGTGTCCGTGTGGTCGTGGGCTGGGTGAATGGGACTACACCGTCCGTTTCTTTGTCGTGCGTCCATCGGCCGAACGCGATTCGAACGGCAATCCAATTGC
>RFIK01000048.1 GCA_003695605.1 Chlorobiota bacterium | reverse complement strand
GTGCTGTGTACGGATACGGCTTGGCAACAATCGAAAGCACTGCTGTGTAGCGACCTGGGGGAAGAATATTCCCCTCGTTATCATAGCCAGGCCATTCGAACGTATAGCGCTTGAGCTCCCCCCGACGTCGAGGTTCCACAGGAGCGAGTACTTGGAGAAAATCCATCCCTGCATTACTTGCGAAGCGGAGAACACCGCGCTCGTCGTAGATCTCAATCCGAAAGCGCTCACTTGTGGGGTGGTAATCCTCACCGACACCACGATTCCGACGGGCAAGGAGAGCAAACGTAATGCTCGAATCGGTTTGAGCATCAATGAAGGGGGTTACCGTTACAAACGGTGGCATCGAGTCACGCGGTAGTGCAAGGACGGTATCGATCTGCACAACGTACTGCTTTCGCGTGAGCGTACTGATGCGAATCTCGCAGTGAAGCGTATCAATGGGCAGCCCCAGAGGATTTGTCCAATGTGCAATCCCTTCGGTACCAATGCTGTCGATTTTTTCTTGGAAGCCAGATGTACCATTGATGAGCGCAAGGTATAACGTCGTATCGAACCTTGCCTGCCCTCGTACCTGCAGCAGAGCAATGATGGAATCGATCCCGAAAACAAAATGATGCTGGGGTGAGGTTGTATCGCGAAGCGTTGTAAACCGAACGTCGAGCGTAAGCACACCGCGCTCGACGGACAACCCGACCTGCGGAGGGACTGGTGGTGCATCCAACCGTGATTGCTGCTGAGGGTGCTGCACAGTGCGGCAGCTTACCAGCAAGCCAAGCGTAAGGGCAAGCAACCGAACCATGTGCTCGCAATACGTAGAGGATAGATGATCTGCGCTCAACGGGCTGGCATTGTCGTTGCACTCGACGTCACCGAGCGCAAACTACTCCTCAGCCTTCTTACCTTTCTGCGCGACCAATTCTGGTTCAGTCAGTGATGCTTCCGTCGGCGTTTCTTCGGAGACACGCTTTGCAATCACCGCTGCAATTGCCACATCGGGAGCATGTCGGAAAGTAATCCCCGGCAACGATAGATCGCCGACGTGCACGGAGTGACCGATCCGCAAACCGGAGACATCTACCTCGATGTGCTCGGGAAGATCAGCAGGCTTGCAGACGACGGTAAGCTTATGCACCAATTGCTCGAGCAACCCACCTTGTTCGTGGACGCCAACCGGTGTCCCAACCAATTGAACAGGGACCTCGAACTCCGATGCACGGTCGGCGCTGATGCCGTAGAAGTCAACATGCGTAATTGCATCGGTGACCGGATCGAACGCGACGTCTTTCAGGATGCACGCGTAGGATGCTTGTGTGTCTTCGATGCGAAGTTGCACCAAGTGCGTCTCCCGAGTGTAGACTAATGGCCGCAATGCAAGCGGCTTGACAGCGATGGGGATTGGCTCAGCGCCGGGCGTGTAGAATATGCCAGGGACCAAGCCACGCCGACGCACGTGTTTTGCAGCCTGTTTGCCAGTTGGGCGCAGTGTCGCGGTGAGGACAAAGTCGCTCATTGCACAGTTTCGAGTGTGGTGATACCTACCGAATGATGTCGAACAGCGATGATATTGATTCGTTCCGATGCGTCCGCAGAATTGCTTCTGCGAGCATTTCTGCAACCGAGACGACGCGAATCTTCGACGATTGATGCCGGAGCGGAATCGTGTCGGTCACATAGACACGCTCGATGTCGTCGCATTCCTCGATTGCATCGAGTGCGTGACCAGAGAAAACTGGGTGCGTACATGCACCGATGATTGTGCGTGCTCCATGCGCCTTCAAAGTGCGCGCGCAGCTGACGAATGTTCCGCCCGTATCAATCAAATCATCAACGATGATAACGTCCTTACCCTCGACGTCCCCGATAACTGTCATGATTTCACTCACATTCGGCGCTGGGCGGCGTTTGTCCACGAGTACCAGGTCCGCGTGGAGTCGCTTCGCATACGCGCGTGCAGTTTTCGCTCCGCCAACGTCGGGGGCAGCTACCGCCAAACGGTCGAGCTGTTCCTGCTCGAGAACCGGGAGCAGCACGCGCGAAGCGTAGAGATGGTCGAGCGGAATATCAAAGAACCCTTGGAGCTGCGGCGTGTGCAGGTCAATTGTAATGACACGATCGGCACCTGCAACGGTGAGAATGTTGGCAACGAGCTTCGCTGTAATCGAGACGCGCGGCTGGTCTTTCCGATCTTGCCGTGCATAGCCGAAATACGGTATGACTGCGGTAATTCGGGAAGCTGATGCTCGCCGCGCTGCATCTATCAAGATGAGTAACTCCAGGAGGTTGTCCGCTGGAGCGTAGGTGGATTGAATGATGAACAAATCAACCCCGCGGATATTCTCTTCGTACTTGACCCAGATTTCGCCATCGCTGAAGTTGCGGATCGTAACGCGTGCCAGCTCTAATCCAGCTGCCCGTGCAACGCGCGCTGCAAGCTCTGGATGCGACCGACCAGCAACGATTTTGATCTCGGCGGGAACGATGCCTTCATGCAAGGGGTGCAATCCCACAAGCGGCGACGACTCAATCATGGATACTCGAAAAAGTGCTCCTGGAGAGAACCGCTGGTGCTCGGCAGAATGCCGCACGGTGACCTATGCTGGCAAAGCCAGCATTCGCTGGGGCGGCTGGATTCGAACCAACGAATGGCGGATCCAAAGTCCGCTGCCTTGCCACTTGGCGACGCCCCAACCACAGTTGTGATTGCTCGTTTCGGGCCGCAAATATACGGCATTTCGCTCGACCATCGCATAACGCATACGTGTCTTTGGGGTGGTCCTCCACTTGTGGAGCGGATGATTCCCAGAAGGAACAGTTACCGATGGAACACCTCCGCCCCAAACGCTGAGCAGTAGCGGTGTAGGAGCAAAGCAAGTGCTCTGGGCCCATGGTCCCGCTCACTGAGCATCGCACGGAGGAAGGCACAGTACTGCTGCTGCAGGGATGGATAGACCTCGAGCGCAGCCAGATGGCGTTCGATCGTTTCAACGTCGCCGCGCTCAAGCGGACCTGTCCGCGCAATCGTCGTACCCTGCCGCAGTGACGCAATCGCACTTTCAATCGTTGCTCGCAAAATCGGCGGCAGAAACAGCTCCGCAGGTATTGCTGCTGCTCTTGCGGCACGGAGAGCTGCTGCTATCGCTGCCGTCGTCACATTCGACGCAAGCACAGCTGCGAGGTGATAGAGCGCTTTCCGCTGCGGGCAAACTTCTCCCAACCAGTATGGGATTCCACCGAGTGCAGAAATGAGATGTTCAATCTGCTCGCGGGCAACTTCCGTCGCTTCGACACCCCACGCTGCACCGTAGAGCCACATCGGATCAGGCTCGGGGATCATCGTGAATGGATGCGCAGCAGCAGCATTGCCACCGAACGATTCCACTGGCGCGATGGCCGAGCGGGTGAGCACTCCCGAACAGTGCACGACCAAAACGCCCTCGAGCTGTCGGCCGAAACGCCGTGCGAGATCCACAGCAATGGAAGCAAGCGCACTATCGGGTACGGCGAGAATGAGCGCTTGGGGCAGTACAGCGATTTCCTCGAGCGTCCCAACAATTGGCGTCCACTCCAGCCAGCGACGGAGCTGCCAGCGTCGCTGGGGCGACCGAGCAACAATCCATGCAACATTCGGTGCAAGCGCTCGAGCGATCGCTCCACCGACCCGCCCCCCGCCGACAATGCCAATGCGGAACGGAAGCGCCCCAACCGACGGTGCAATCTGCAGCGATTCGAGCGACGACACCGCAGCACCTACTCTTCGAGTGGAACGACATCGTACCCATCGCTGCGGTCACGCACGGCGTAGCCGCGGCGGGCAATCTCCTGGCGAATTTGATCTGCACGCGCAAAATCTCGCTCGAGACGTGCTTGCCAGCGCTCGGCGGCAAGTTGCGCCACATCGGGTGGAATCACCAGTGGCGGACGCTCGCGGATTTCCCAGACGCCGATAATCTCGTTGAGCACCGTGAAAAATTCACGCAGCGCGGTGCGACGGTCACGATCAAGCTCGGCGGCAGGATGTTCGCCGATGAACGTAAAGAGCGCAGCTAGTGCTTTCGGTGTGTGTAGATTATCGGCAAGGTGACCGAAGACCTCTCGATGGAGCGACTCAACGTCGCACGATCGGTTGCCGCCACGCTCGAAAAGCTGGTAGATGTACTCCTGCACACGGCGGCGTGCACGACGCGCCGCCGCCACACCCTCGAACGTGAAGTTGTACACCGATTGGTAGTGCGCACCGAGCATCGCATACCGAACATCGAGCGGATCGAGCCCACGGGCAACCAGATCATCGAGCGTGTAGAAATTGCCCAAGGATTTACTCATCTTCTGCCCTTCGACTTCGAGGAACTCATTGTGCACCCAAAACCGCGCTGTATCAGAACCGTAGCCTGCTGCACTTTGTGCAATTTCGTCTTCATGGTGCGGGAAACGCAAATCCACACCGCCGGTGTGTATGTCGAACGGCAACCCAAGCAGTTCATGCCCCATTGCTGAGCATTCGATATGCCACCCTGGGCGACCCGGCAGGACCGTACCATCATCGAGTGTAAGCTCCCAGGCAGGTTCTCCCTCCTTGCGCCCTTTCCAGAGCACAAAGTCCGAGACTTCTTCCCGTTCGTACTGATCGGCATCAATACGTGCACCAGCGATGAGATTCTGTAAATCAACTGCGAACAGCAGGCCATACGGGTGCTCCTTGATCCAGGCCGAAAGGTCGAAGTACACGCTGCCACCGGCGACGTAGGCATAGCCATTTCGCCAGATACGCCGGATAAGCTCCATCATCGCGGGGAGATAGTCGGTTGCGCGTGGCATCGCGGAGAAATGCTCTCGGCGAATCCCGATTGCGGCAATGTCATGCACGAACACCTCTTCGTAGTAGCGCGTCAGACGGCGGAGATTTTCCCGCGGATCATCGGTCTGCTCCCCCATGCGGTCTGGTTTCCACGCAGGGCTTCCCGGCTGACTATCGCGAATTGTTTTGTCGTCAATGTCGGTGATGTTCATCACCCAGCGAACCGACCATCCACCGACATACCTCAAAACGCGCTGGAGCAGATCAGCGCAGAGAAATGCTCGCAAGTTCCCGATGTGCACGTGATTGTACACCGTCGGACCGCATGAATACATCCGCACCAGCCCTGGCTGAAGCGGTTCGAAGCGTTCGACTGTGCGTGAGAGTGTGTTGTAAAGCCGAATCTCCATTCGAGTCTGCTCTCTTAGGTTGTCGATGTACCGATGTAGCGAAAGTCAATGTGCCGACGTCCAGGGTGCACCTGTTCGAGCCGAACGCGGATGCGACGTCCGAGTTGGAAGGTTGCAGACGTGTGACGCCCGACGAGAGCGTAGCGGCGTTCGTCGAACACGTAGTGAT
>RFIK01000047.1 GCA_003695605.1 Chlorobiota bacterium | reverse complement strand
TGTCCGCTCGAGGAGGCAGCGCGCCAAGTGCTTGGGGCAGTGACCGCACTCGGAGGTCGCGGTGGTATTATCGCACTTGATCGGGAGGGAAGCATCGCGATGACCTTCACCACCGCAAGTTTGGCGCGAGCATGGCGTCGAAGTGATGGCAGGAGTGGAGTCGAACTCTACGCTTCTGCTTCGGCGAGCACTCGCGCATAGAGCCGGTGTCCATCGTGGGCGAGTGCAGCGCCGGTTGAAAGAAGTTTGGAGAAGATGAGTGCCACTTGAACTGCTGGCAACTATCCGGGGTAGTAGCAATCACAAGGTGCAGCAGTTTCCGTGCTTATCTTTGTTCAAATCACTTTCCACACTACGGACAGACTATGAAACGCGCGCTCTTGGTAGCACTGACTTCCTTGGTCTTTGCAGGATGTGCCGTTGTCCGTGAACCGGCTGCAGGCCCAGATGCCCCACCACCAGCTGGCTATGCTCCAATTTTTGTGCAACATACGCAGCCCTACCACCCGAAGGTTCTCGAACCGTTCATCTACGTAAGCCGTGCGAATATCCTGGATGCACGAACAGTTCGTGTGCACCTTCATGTCCTTGATTCTACAGGCGTGCTTTACACAAACATTGGGTCGAAGGAATGGAACAAGCTTATTTGCGAAGTCACCAGCGAAATCAATGGGCGTACAACACAAGTAAAGTACCGAATCGCAGAAGTAACGAGTGCGAGTGCTCCTCCCCATGCGATTGCTTTCGTACTCGATCATAGTGGCTCGATGGGCCAGCAGCGGGCGCTTGCTCTTCAGGATGCAACACGACGACTTGTTGCGCTCAAACGATCCCAGGATGAAGTAGCGGTCATCAAATTTGATGGTCGAGTCGTTGTTGAAGCATTACCGACAACATCAGGTGCAGATCTACTCGCGCGTATCCAGCGTGATGGATTGCTCGGATTTGGTGGCTACACTGCCATTGCCGATGGAGCGAAAGCAGGACTCGATGTTCTCGCCAGTAGTGCAGTGCCGAGTAAAGCTGTTGTTGTGTTCACCGATGGCTACGATAACATGTCGCGTGTTCGCCTCGATTCTCTAGTAGCCCAGGCACGAGCTCAGAAGGTACCAATCTGCGCGATTGGGTTTGGGTATAACATCGACGAAAATTACCTGCAGCGCATCACAACCGCAACGGGTGGCATCTACCAGCGCATTTATCGCACAGATGAGTTCGATGACGTATTGCCGAGCATTTATGCGCTCTTGGAAAACTTTGTAACACTCGATCTGCAGCTTGCCGATTATGGAGTGCATCGGATCAGGATCAAATTGTGTCCTCCTGCACCGGCGAAAGAAAGTGTGGCTGAGGTGACGGTTGATAATACACCAGATGTTGGCAGCATTGGGATCCTTTACGTGTATTTCGATGTTGACAAAGCAGAACTCAAACCAGAATCCAAGCCAGCACTTGACAACATCGAAGCATTGATGAGGGCGTACCCGAACATGGTTATCGAATTGCGCGGACACACTGATAGTACAGGCAGCCCTGAATACAACCTGCGCTTATCAGAACGACGTGCGAATGCTGTACGTGCTGAACTGATCAGGCGCGGTATCCAGTCAGAGCGTGTCATGGCAATCGGCTTTGGGTCAACTCAACCTGTTGCAGATAATCGTACTCCTGAAGGGCGCGCACTCAATCGTCGCACTGAGTTTGTCGTACTCCGCAAATAGACAGTACGACGGCACTAAGAAGTCAGTGTACTGAGGGAGCCGGTATTGCGCAAACTTGAAGATGGCCGGTGTGGATCGGCCGCCCCACTCGATTGAGTGATGCGAGGTGCTTACGAGTTCGGTGCAGTACCAGTGTGGAGCCATTCACTGAAAACTCGCGCGTAGAGCCGGTGTCCATCGCGCGCGAAGCGCTCGAAGTATCCAGTGTACCACTGCGCGAGTGCAGCGCCGGCAGTGAGCACTTGGCGGAGATGCTCGCCACGTGCAATCCCGCCTACAGCAATGACGTGGAATTGGCTCGACAGCCCCGCTGCAATTGTTCGGGCGCTCTCTACCAAACGGAGCATGCTTGCCCGCAGCGGCTCTCCACTGATACCCCCACCGAAGGTGCGCGTGAAGTAGGTGTACGCCCGACGTTCAACTGGGGCGATCGCGGCACGATGCTCTTCGTAGCGAATCGAAGTATTGCCGATCGTGATGCCGGCGTAACCGAGCTCAACTAACAGCGGAATCAGTCGCTCGAGCGCGCCCTGTTCGACGTCAACAGATACTTTCACCAGCGTAGGCTTGCCGCTCGGTCGGACGAACTGCTGCGCAATCGCTTCAAGCCGCACGCCGAGCGTATCGAATCCACGCTGATCCTCTCCCGTATTCGGGCAACTTTCGTTGAGCTCGAAAAAATCCACGCCGGCATCGGCATAACGGCTCATCCCCTCGACGAGACGTTCCAGCGCTGCTGCTGAATCATCGCCCGGATCGAGCGCAACACTAGCACCTATCGGGAAACCCTCATAGCGCGGCAATTGGGCAATTCTTGCAGCAACAGCACGGTGACCGGGATTGGGCAACCCCAGCCAGTTCGA
>RFIK01000004.1 GCA_003695605.1 Chlorobiota bacterium | reverse complement strand
GCGCCCGTCGTCGTAAGAAATCGTGATGCGGCAGCTATCATCCGGAGGAATACCGAGCCACGCAATAGGGACGTCGCTCCCGCTCCAGTAACGCTCACCTCCGCGAGGACTGATGATCCGTAACGGCGATGGCTGCACCTGTGCCGACCGGCGTCCGACGCTGAATGTGACAACCTGTTCGCCACACGATGTTGCGATGTGGAGTTCACCCCATGCAGCATTGGTATCGCGTGCACGGTAACGCACAGTGAGCGTTGCGGAGTTATCAGCTCCCAGCAATGTCCGCACAGGTGCTGCAAGAGAAAATCCTGGCGAGCCGCTGATCCAAGCGGTGTCCAAACGGATAGGGAGTCCGCGTGCGGTGAGCGTAACCGTTGCATCTCGCGTTGTGCCAAGCAGTGGAACGCCGAAGTACACGTGCGAAGTGGAGATCTCAAGGTTCGCGGTGCGTGGTGCGCGGTAACGTATGCCGTAGGTCGAACGCGGGAAGTGCAGCTGCACCTCATGCAGAGCGGTGCACGTAGAGAGCGCAACGTAGCGGACGCTGCAGAGCGTCACTTCGCCTCGCACAAGGCGTGCGATTTGCTCTGCAGCGTGCGCTGCTGCGTCGGGGGAGCTGATAAGCTCGAACCACCCGCCATCGCTATCCAGCGCAAGGGTGCGGAGCGCAGGGGGCGCCTCGTTGCGGAGCATGACTGCGATGACTTGCGGAAGTGCTGAGCCAAAGCGTAAGCGAACGCGAGCAAGGTCAAGCGTATCCAACCCATCAGTGACGACGATGACCAGACGCTGTCGGCTTGCACTCTTTCCTAATGCTGCTGCTGCCGCTTCGAATGCAGCAGTGTAGTTGGTGCCACCGCCGAACTGCAGAGTTCTCACCGCATCAGGCAGTTGGGGGGCATCAGTGGGTGGTTGTGCAGTGGCAGAATTGGCAAACGGCACAAGGAAAAACCGCACATCGCTGGACCGAAGCTCGCGTGCAAAGGTGGCTGCGATTGTATCGAGCAGAGCGCGGCTGTCGCCCCAGCTGCTATTGCTCGAGCTCACATCCACGCACAACGCAATGTCCGCAGGCATTGTAGCACCAATACGCTCGCAGCGGTGCTCAGCGATTTGCACCGGGATGCTGCTATCATCTACTCGCGATGGTGGAGAAAGTTGTGCGCTTTCGCGGGGGAAATACCAAACACGTACGCTTGGAAAGTTGCGTTCATCAAGGCGGTAGATTTGTCCCAGAAGCAGCACAGGGCAGAACGCTGCGAGCACGACTGTCACGATACGTCGCATGGTCATACGCAGTGGTTCGCAAACGAATGTGCTCCTTTGACGCTACGGTGGAATCGTGATTGTGCACGAAGTTGATTCGCTCTCGCTACTGCCAATGCACCGCAGACGGTACGTATACTGCCCACCACGTTCAAGGGTGTCATCTACGAAATGCTGTGTGTCTGAGGTCAGTCGAGCAAGGACGAAGACTTCTTCGCTCCCGCTTGAGCTGCGCTCGAGTAGAAATTCCCCTTGATGGGTGGCGGTCCAGTAGAGAACGACAACGCCATCGCGATAGACCGCGGAATCGAGTGCGGGTGGCTTGCAGTGTGGAGGTGCAGTGTGTGCGGAGCGGCGCTCAGACGGTCTGCTCCAATTGCCGTTGCTATCGAGTGCAACAATTTGGTACGCAGCACGCTGCGCGCCTGGAGTGCGATCAACGTAGCGTCGTGCAGTACCTGGGAGGAGAGCGATCGTCAATGGAGTAGCCAGTGAGTCATCATACCGATTGATTGCCACACGTGCTGTACGGGGAGGCACGCGCCATGCGAGCACAGTACCACCGCGCGACGATGCGACAGAGAGTAGTTCAGGTGCTGCGGTTGCGCGCGCTGACCCAGCAATCGGTGGAGATGGCTGACTAATGTTGCCGTGAGCGTCAACAGCAAACACGCGGTACCGAGCATTTTCCGTGTTCATGTCCGCATAGCTTGTTCCGGTGATGAAATGCAGCGTCGTATCACTCTGCATTTGTCGTTCGAGGAGGTAGCCAGCAATATCTTGCGCCATCGCTACGCTCCATCGGATGCGGACATGGACACCGTCGTGCTGAAGCTCGGCGAACGCTGGTCGTTCTGGTGCGGTAGTGTCGAACAGCGGCATCACAGCAGGGATGCTTATCCAGCTTAGCAGCGAATCGGTCCCAGAGGTGATTGTGACGGCGATTGCATCAGCGCGACGTTCAGGCAGAGCAATAAGCAGGATGGAATCTTGCCATTGCCACTGTGGTAGGCGCCACTCGAATGCATCGCTTGGGCGGAGGAGTGGACGCGCTGCTGTACGGTCACCGCGAACATGCAGCTCCAGTGGGTTGCCAATCTCGGCGCGATCAACACTCGGTGGCGAGGGTATTTGACTCCTGCGCACACATTCGACGGAGGATGGGCGCCCTTCGTTGCCGAAGACATCGAGCGCAGCAACGTAGTAGCGGATCGTGCCAGACGCTCCTGGCGTGCAGTCGCGAAAGAACGCACTGGTGAGCGTGTCTTGCTCGAGTCCGACAATGCTGATGGGGCGTTCAATGAGACGGATCGGGCTTCCACCATTGCGTGCACGGTAGAGCGCGTACCCAGCTATGCCGAAGATCCGAGCGGAATCGGTTTGCCACCACAGTTCGATGCACTCGGCGCGCTGCCGCACTCGAATCCAGCTCGGCGGTAACGGCAGCGTTCGTTGGTGCGATGTGACGCTGTAGAGGGTCGCAACAAGGGTCGAGCCTGACCAGATTTGGTAGTCGTATTCAGCCAGTGGTGTCGTTGTCGTGTCGTGGAAGTAAGTGCCGAGTGCACGGCTCAGTGCACGAGGATTTGCCAATAACATGCGCTCAAGGTGTTCGTTGAAACGCTCGCGGTGGGATGAGTCGAGCAGGGCAGCTTCAGCGACAAGATGTGCGATCAGCGAGTCGTTCGAGGTCGAGCGCATCACCGAGCCAACAGCGGACCAGCGATTACTCGATGCTGCAGCACGCATGATGACGTAACGCTCCGGGAGCGTGCCCTCACGTGGGGGCACCCAAAGCAGTTCGACGCCACGCTGCGTTCCATTCGCCCAAATCGCTTGTGCGTTGGCGCTGAACGCAATAGCAGACCAGAAGAAAGCATGAAGTGGCCAGCGCATCACCGCGTACGCTGCATGCAAGAATGGAGCATCGGCGAAACTACACCGCCAACGCACTAATCAAGCATGTGCAGCGTTTTAGTGCTCCGTCGAACTACCCTCTGACATGTATGCTCGATGTAGCGATCATCGGCGCTGGTCCGACAGGGCTCTCCTGCGCACTTGAAGCGATACGGAGCAATTTACAGTGTCTCGTTTTTGACAAAGGCAGCATCTGCGATTCGATTCGGCGCTTTCCAGTGAACATGACGTTTTTCTCCACACCCGAGCAGCTTGAACTCGGCGGAGTGCCATTTACCACGCCGAACGTTCGTCCCACGCGCCAGGAAGCACTCCAGTACTATCGCATCGTTGCACAGCGTCTGGGTATACCGCTCCAGCTCTACACGCGTGTTGACTGTGTCAGTAAACAGGATGATGCCTTCGTCATCGAGACTGTGCGCGGAACGTGGCATGCTCGGACGGTCATCGTCGCAACAGGCTACTTCGACCATACCAACCGGCTCGGTGTCGAGGGTGAAGAGCTCCCGCATGTGCGACACTACTACACCGAGCCATTCGAGTACAGCGGCATGCGAGTGCTGGTGGTGGGAGGCAAAAATTCTGCAGTCGAAACAGCGCTCGACCTATGGCGTCATGGTGCCAGTGTCGAACTTGTGCACCGCCGTCCTGCGCTCGGTGAGAGTGTCAAGTACTGGCTCAAACCCGACATTGAAAATCGCATTCGCAACGGCGAGATTCGGGCGCATTTTTCGACCGTTGTTCGGCGCATCGTCCCCGGTGCAGTGTTGTTGGAACGGACAACCGATGGTACCACATGGTGGCACGAATGCGATTTTGTGCTGTTGCAGATTGGATACCGTCCCGATGCTGAGTTTCTTCGCCGCTGTGGCGTCGAGCTCGATGAGCGTACATTGATTCCACGCTATGACGCGACGACATTCGAAACGAATGTGCCGGGGCTATACGTTGCAGGCTCGGTAATGTGCGGCTGCGAAACGTGGAACATCTTCATCGAGAATGGTCGTGCGCATGCGCGTCCGATTGTTGCGAGCATTCGGCGGCGGCTTGGAGCATCCGAGCATTCCGCTGGAGACCTGCAAGCTTGGGGCGCGTGAGCGGGCTTCCTCGAAAACGCAGTCGAAACTCTTCGGGTGTCAGTGCCAAAATCTGCTCGAGCGCAAGCGAGGTTTCGGTGTTACGCGGGAAGAAAGCAGGTTCGCGCGTTTCTTTCCGAAACCGATTCCAGGGGCAGACGTCTTGGCAAACATCGCAGCCGAAGAGCCAGCCGTCGAGGTTGCGGCGAATTGGTTCGGGGAACTCGACGTCGGGCTTGGTTTCGATTGTCCAGTACGATATGCACCGCGATGCATCGAGGACATACGGTTCAACGAGTGCGCCTGTCGGGCATGCATCGAGGCATGCAGTGCAGGTGCCGCAGTAGTCAGGGATCGGTGCATCCACTTCGAGTTCAACACTGGTGAGGAGAACGCCGAGAAAGAAGAACGATCCCATCGTGCGGGAGATCACGTTCGTATTCTTGCCTTGCCAGCCAATGCCAGCCCGCCGTGCCCATTGTTTTTCCATCACAGGACCTGTGTCCACGTACACTTTGCTCTCTGCATTCGGGACGCGGTTTGCCAGCCATGCTGCGGCAGCGCGCAGTTTCGGAAGCAGAACGTCGTGGTAATCATCGCCCCAGCCGTAGCGACTGATTTTCCCTCGGTTGGGTTGGTCGGTGTGGCGGTAGGGGGTGTCGTAACTCATCGCCACAACGACAATACTCCGAGCCGATGGCAGAATTTGCCGTGGATCGAGACGCTTTTGGCAGGTGCGCTCCATGTAGTGCATGGTGGCATGGTAGCCACGGGAAAGCCATGTGTGGAGGTGTTCCCGCTCGTCATCGAGTGCGTCAGCGCGTGCAATACCGACTGCATCGAAGCCAAGCCAACGGCAGTAGTCTTTGAGCTCCTTTGTCAGTGTTGCTGAGTTTACTCTTGCATCCATCGTGGTTGGTGCTCAGGGAGTGCAACTTCGACGGTGCCCTCGCTGATGCGCACCGTAAAGAGGCGAATTCGCCCCGAGCCAATGCGTGCACGACCGGTTCGAAGCGAGAACGTCCAGCCGTGGTTCGGACAGGTGATTTCGCCGCACGCGACACTGCCGCGATCGAGCGAGTGAACGTGCTGGTGCGGACACTGCGGATCGAGTGCAACGGCACCATCTTCCGTCCAGAGTAGAAGGATCGGGCGATCCTCGATCGTACGCACGATACGGCTGTGCTGCTGGAGCTCTGCCAGTGAGCAGACCGGGTAAAAGTTGCTGTGTCGCTCTTCAAGCAGCATGGGGTGCCGCTGGTGAAAGTTCGAGTTTCTTGCCAAGCGAAAATCCTTTTTCCGTGCGAACGATTGTTCCTGCAGCGACGAACGCGTCGTGCTCGAAGATGACGATCCATTCTTCGCGCGCTGCCCGTTCGAGCCACGTTTTTTTCTCGGTGATTGTGGTCAAGGGGTAGTTGTCGTAGCCCATCACGTAGGGGATGGGAATGTGCGCATGCGTCGGGAGGAGGTCAGCTGGATAGAAAAGCGTTCCGTTGTCGGTCTGCAGCAGGAG
>RFIK01000046.1 GCA_003695605.1 Chlorobiota bacterium | reverse complement strand
TGCTTACTCAGATGCTGACGCCGCCTCCCAATCTGAAGCACCAATGTACCATCGTAGGGCAACCGCTCGCGTAGCTCGACAACTTCACCTAACGCAAGCTTTACATGCACCAGTTGAGCGAGTACGCGTTCGTGTGTGCTCTTGAGTCCGACGATTTGGTACCGACCCGGCTGTTGCTCTGCCAGTGTCTGTTTCGACTGCGGAGGAAGGGTTCCATCACGCTGGGGAATCGGGTCGCCATGCGGATCGTATGTTGGAAATCCCAGAAATGCATCGAGCCGGTCCGCAAGGTCAGGGATGTTGATGTGCTCAAGTTCCTCGGCGATGCGGTGAACTTCATCCCAGCGGTACCCGAGCTTGGTTGTGAGAAAAAGCTCCCACAGGCGATGTCGCCGGACGACGTCGAGTGCCACGGTGCGCCCTTTCGCAGTCAGCCGCACGCCGGACTGCCGCTGATAGCCAGCAAGCTTTGCGGCAGCTAACTTCCGCACCATCGCCAGTGACGATGCAGGGCTAACACCCAAATGCGAGGCCAATCGCTGGAGTGTGACCTTCCCTTCCGATGCTAAGTGCCAGATAGCTTTCAGGTAATTCTCCTGCGTAAGTGTCGGCATGACTCATCCGTATGGGGAATTACGTTGCCCAACAAAAATAGCTGGGACGAATCGTGTTCGTATTTTAGTGCAATCTAAACAATATTCTTAGAGCAGTCGAATATGGCATACCCACTCAGCATCATTACCGGTATGATTATCCTATGCGTTGCGTGCCTCGGTACTTCGCACGATTCGGAGGATAGCACCACCGCCCACCCGAGTTACAACGCGCATGATGTCATCGTCATTGCAGAACGGTCGCCGATCGAGCGCACCCAATCGCTGTCGGTGATCAGTGTCCTCTCCAAGCAATTCTTCCACCGACTTGGGATGCCATCGGTTGGTTCGACACTCTGTTACGTTCCTGGTGTACGGACAGAAGTCAACTGCCAGACGTGTAACTATTCGCAAGTGCGGTTGAACGGATTCGCTGGTGCATACACTCAGATCCTTGTCAACGGGCGCCCAATTGTGTCGCCACTTGTATCGCTCTACGGGTTGGAGCAATACCCGACGGCATTGCTTGAGCGGATCGAAGTGATGCGTGGAGCAGCATCGGTGCTCTACGGCTCATCAGCGATTGCGGGAGTTGTCAATCTCGTAACGAGGGATACATGGGAGCGGGGCGGTAGTATCACATCGAATCTGAGTCTCATCGGCACCACAACAGTGGAAGTAGCGACGAATGCTACTCTGATGTACAGTAACGGCCAGGAGAGCGCGATTGCATTGACTGCCCACACTCGCACTCGCGGAGGATACGATGCCAATGGTGATGGCTACACAGAACTTGCACGCCTTCGGAATACTGCAATTGGCACGGACGCTTCGTTTGTTCTGAGCAATGGTACTCTGCATACCAGCTTTGCATTCATCAACGAAGAACGGCGCGGGGGTAATCTTCTCGATCTACCACCAGACCGTGCCGATCAAGCTGAATATCGCCTACACGACATTTTGTTTTTCACAGCGAGCTACACTGGGTACGTCGGCCAGCATCGCTGGGAACTCTACGCTGCAACCAATGCAACGACGAGAGTTCACTACACCGGTGTCGATCATGCTGACGGTTGGGGGCGAACACGCAGCATGTATGGAATTGTCGGAGGGCAAGGAACATTCCACCTGCCACTGAGTCCGACAATTGGAGCAGAGTATCAATTCGATCGTACTAGCGATGCAATCGAAGCGTACCGATACAAGATTGACCAGCAACTTGCGCAGGGAGGACTTTTTGTGCAAGTCAATGAGGATATCCTACCGCAAGTTTCTGCTATTGGTGGCCTTCGAGTGGCTTGGCACAATGCGATTGAGGGTGCAGTGATCCTCTGGCGGGGTGGACTGCGCTGGCACTCGTCAGAATGGTGGGAGTACCGTCTCAACTACGGTGAAGGTTTTCGCGCACCTCAAGCGTTCGAGGCAGATATGCATATTGCATTTGCAAGTGGTGGTGTCTCGCTCATCCGTCTTGATCCGCGATTGCGTAAAGAATCGGCTCGGAGTCTATCACTTTCGGTGACACATCGCTTCCTAATGAACGGATTTGGTGGTGAACTCAGCTTCGATGGCTTTGGCAGCTCTCTCCACGATCCATTCGTGCTGGCCGATGATGGCACAGATTCCACTGGCAATCGCATCCTGCTGCGTACCAATGGCTCTGGCGCTTACGTACTCGGCGCAAGTTGCCAGGGACTACTCGAATGGAACGGTTGCGAACTGATGGTTACACTTACGCTTCAACGTTCATGGTACGATCAACCTCTCGCGTGGTCTAAACAGATGCCGCCGGAGCGGCGCTCCCTGCGCACACCAGACCTGTATGGCTCGGCAGTGCTTCGCATCCAAATTGCTGACCAGTGGGAATGCCTGACGACAGCAGTGCTAACTGGTGCGATGTTCGTTCCACACATGGCAGCCAATGGTGACCGACTGGTGCAAACACCACCAATGCTCGATTGCAGCGTCGGTGTACGATACCGTCTGGAAAGGTTGCGCAGAGGAATCGGCACTCTCGTTCTTGGCATGCGTGTCAGCAACGTATTCGATGCCTACCAGCGAGATTTCGACCAGGGCCACTACCGTGATAGCAACTACATCTGGGGACCACCGCAACCGCGCACGGTTAGTGTAGAGTTGCTGTGGTCGTTCTAATCGCGGAGTCCCTAAATTTGCCTCCGACTACTCTTAGCTGGAGCACCGATGGAGCAGCAGAAGAGTTCCGCCCTCGATTTTTCGAGCGATGTGGTCATCGAGCTCGATCACTGGCAACGTCGGACGCCATTGCAGAGTGAT
>RFIK01000045.1 GCA_003695605.1 Chlorobiota bacterium | reverse complement strand
GGCTCGCCATGCTGGCAGCAGAAGCGAGCGCCGCGTGCACGGGCAACCGCGTGGGCAGTTCGAAGTCCTTCGATTGCCGCTGGGAAACCAGCGAAGAGATACGTCCCAAGCAGTGCCTCGTAGAGCCGCGTTCCATCGCTATTGCAGTCGAAGTACGCATGCACACTGTGATGCAGAATATCCAACTCCGCTGCTGCTTGGCTCGCTACAGCAGCGACGATAAGTGCGCTGGAACGATCCAGTGTGCAGACATTCGCAAGGGCGCGCTCAAGTTGGACGTGCGGTGTTAGCTCCATAGCGTGCGGAGGCGTCCGGCTAATTGTTCGAGTGCACGGCGGCGGTGGGAGATGGTGTGTTTTTCTTCGGGTGCCATTTCTGCGAACGTTCGATCGTAACCATCGGGGATGAAGAGCGGATCATAGCCGAAGCCACCACCGCCGCGAGGTTCAGGTGCGATGGTGCCAGTGCAGATTCCTTCGGCGAGGACTGTCCGCAGATTATCGCGGTAGCAGAGCACAGTCCGAAAACGAGCACGCCGGTCGCTGACATGCGTGAGTTGCTCGAGCAACAGCGCATTGTTTGCTTCCCACGTTGCGTTCTCGCCCGCAAAGCGTGCGGTGCGTACGCCCGGCAGCCCACCGAGCGCCTCCACCTCGAGACCGGTATCGTCGGCAATGGTGGGGAGAAATGTGCGTTCTGCGACAGCTACTGCTTTCAAGTAGGCATTTTCTTCGAGCGTGTGACCTGGCTCTTCGACACGCCAGTCTGCACCGAGCAGATCGGTGGCGGTGAGAATCGTCAATGTGTCCTCGAAAAGGGAGCCGAGGATGGATGCAAGCTCCTGGGCTTTGGCAGGATTTGCCGATGCGAGTACAATCTTCATGCACGAGTGCGGAGGTGGTACATCACAATTCCTGCAGCTACTGCAGCGTTGAGCGAATCAAACGTTCCGCTGCCTTCGATCGTGACGCGATCGTCAAGCCGCTCCTCGACGGAGGGTGAAAGCCCGTGAGCTTCGCTGCCGATGACGAGGACATGCGGCATGGCAGGGGGAATGTACTGCGCAAGTCCAATCCCGTCGCGGGTAGATGCACCAATGACGCGATGCGTCGTATGAATGCGGTCGAGGAATTCCTCGAGCGCTACTTCGAAGACGTGAAGATGGAAAAGCGCACCCATCGTCGCGCGGACAAACCTGGGGTGGAAGCGATCAACACTACTGGCACCGAGCGCAATGGCACTGTACCCGAACCAGAGTGCTGTCCGCACGATGGTGCCTGCGTTTCCTGGATCGCTGATGCTGTCGAGCGCGATCCAAGAGCTGCCGTCGAGCATGTGTTCGACTCGGTAGTCAGGGTAGGCGACGACTGCCAGCAGACCCTGTGGCGTTGTGGTGTCTGCCAGGCGTGCAAAATCGTTCTCGCTTACCGAATAGCACGGAACACCGCGCTGGCGGAATGCTTCGATGAGCTCGGCGTACTCTTGACCAGCGCGCTCGGTGCAAACCAGGAGCGGTACCTGGTATGTCGAACCGAGCAGTTCGCGTACTGTGCGAATCCCCTCAGCCAGGAAGAGCCGTTCCTCGTCGCGGTGGCGGCGATGGTGGAGACGGGTGAGCAAGCGGAGACGTGCTTTCGACAGTGGCGGTAGCGTTTCCATTTTTGCAGCAAGATTGACGCAAAATTACTCGGCCTTCAACGCAATGATACCAGCAGAGATCCTTCGTAAAAAGCGTGATGGTGGCACGCTCAGCGCAGAAGAGATCACAGCGTTCATCGCAGGTGTCGTAGGCGGCAGCATTACGCCACCGCAAGCGGCAGCATTCTTGATGGCTGCGTGCATCCGGGGGCTTGATCGAAGCGAGACCGTCGCACTGACGACAGCAATGGCACGCAGCGGCCACAGGTATACCTGGGAGCACCTCGGGTATGCGGTGGATAAGCATTCCACCGGTGGAGTGGGCGATAAGATCTCGCTGCTCGTAGCACCGATTGCAGCCGCAGCTGGTGCAATTGTCCCGATGATGAGCGGACGCGGCCTGGGTCATACGGGCGGAACAGTTGACAAACTCGAATCCATCGTTGGCTTCCGCGTTGCGCTCACCGATGAGGAAATCGAGCGCCAGCTCCGTGCGCTGGGTGTGGTCATGCTTGCGCAGAGCGAACGCCTTGCTCCAGCAGATCGCATCCTCTACGCATTGCGGGATGAAACCGGCACGGTCGAATCTATCGGCCTGATTACCGCCTCAATCCTGAGCAAGAAAATTGCAGAAGGCGCGCGCGGGCTGGTGCTGGACGTCAAAGTTGGACGTGGTGCATTTATGGAGCGCCGTTCCGATGCCAGAGAGCTAGCGCTCTCAATGCAAGAGGTAGCCCAAGGAGCGGGGCTTGACGTACACCTTGCACTGACCGATATGGATGACCCGCTGGGCTACGCCGTCGGCAATTGGGTCGAAGTAGTGGAGGCAGAGCGTGCGTTGGCTGATCCGCGGCACTGCCCGCCAGACATCGAGGAGCTGACGCTCCACCTTGCAGGCGCAATGCTTCACATGAGCGGAATTGCTGTTTCCCTTGCGGGAGGAATTGAGCATGCACGCCGCGTGTGGTCCTCTGGTCGAGCTTGGGAGCGCTTCCACGCGATGATCGCCGCACAGGGTGGTGATTGGAAGTCCTCGCTCGAACGCTACCGCACTGCAGCGATGCTTGTCGTCGAAAGTTCACAGGCAGGATACGTGACCGGTTTTCAAACGCGGCAGATTGGGCTTGTTGCGGTGCAGCTCGGCGCTGGCCGTCTCCGCTCACATGACACCGTTGATCCAGCAGCAGGCATCGTGTTCCACGTCCGCCGAGGCGACAGAGTCGAGCCAGGCATGCCGCTTGCAACGCTCTCGGCACAGGATGAACGCCGACTTTCTGCTTGCGCAGAGCGACTGCGCGCTACCATCGAGATCGGGGGCGCGCCACCACCGCCACGCCGCTCGGTTGTGGTCGAGACGTTCTAAACAAAAGCGCGACTCCGCAAGGAGGGGAGCCGCGCTTGGTCACAAAACTGCTCACCAGTCGCACAGCGCTGTTACATCGCCTTTTTGACGGCGTCGGTAAAGTAGCTCTTTGTGTTCGCGCCGATGATCGTTTGCTTATGATTTCCTTGGCGATCGAAAATGAGCGTCGTTGGGATCGCGCTAATCGGCGCGATGATTGAGTAGGCCTCAGCAATGCTCTTGGTGTGAAGCTGCGGTCCTGGGACGATGTTGATGTATGTGATGCCCTTGTCGGTGGCAAATTTGGTGACTTTCGTTTTGGCGTCGGCGCCATCATCGAGCGAGATACCTACGACAACGACGTCATTTGCCATTTCGCGTGAGAGTTCGACGATATCGGGAATTTCTCTGCGGCAGGGCGGGCACCACGTTGCCCAAAAGTTGAGGAATACGACTTTGCCCTTTGCATACTCCGCGAGTCGGACAACTTTCCCGCTGGCATCTTTCCACGTGATGTCAATCAAGCGTCCGGCTGTTGGTTTTGCGACGGCAACAGCTTCGACGATGTAGTCAGCAGGACCTGCGGGTGGGGCAGGTGCTACCTGTGGTGAAAGTGACGAGTGCTGAACGTTGGTGGCCGCTACCTGGCCGTGCATTTCGTTGGTAGCACGGTTACAGGAGACAATTCCCAGCATCAGCACGGTGAGAGCACTCAGCACAGCATTCATAGGGCTCCTTCAACAAAGTATGTGGCTAAAACTTCTTTCGGGACGTTTGCGACGACTGAGCAGTACACCGATTGTACGCGCCAGAACATCCACGTCGCATGTGCGACCGTTTCCGCGTACCATTTGCCCGTTTCCGCGTAGGGCGTCACCGATGGTGGTAGTGCTAAAATACCGCGCTCGAAGAGTTCCTCGGGAGCTTGGTACATGTAGATGAGCGTATCTCCCCTGCGATAGACCATGTGTGCAAGCTTGGTCCCGTTGTGTTCGGAAACTACTCCGCCGACGAGCTCCGCACGCAGTGGGACGTTGACAAGGTTGTACGTCACACCGTGCGAGCGGAAAAATGCGACAAGTTCATCGAAGTTCTGCGAGGCTTTCGCGACGGTAAGCGTGCCGCTTCTGATCAGCTGGAAATTTTTGAGCGATTCTTCGCGGAAGTCAGTTGCATTTGTTCGCCACGGGGCGACGATTACTACCAGGATTGCTGCAGCTGCAGCAGCGACCCACCACCAGCGCCTGGCTGCATTCCCGATGAGGTTCGCAGGCTGGCTGGTCTGACGTCGAATACGCTCGAGCAGGGAAGCAGGTACAGCCTGTGGTTGCTGTGCAGCTGCGCGTTGGAGCCTCGCATGTGTTGCTCGGAGGAGCGCGACGTAGAGTTCCACACGTGGATCAGCTTGCCGGAGCTGCTGGTAGCGTTCCAACTCCTGGGTGGTGGCGCGGCCATCGGCGACGGCGATGAGGAAATCGTTCTCGTGCATCTTCATTGGTCTGCTCCCTCTGATGGTGGTGTAATTCCGAAGCGCTCGGTTGCAGGTGCAGTGTCGTATCCAAGGCTGCGGGCGTAGTCGAGAAGCTTTCGTGCCAATGCAGCACGTGCTCGGTGCAGACGCGATCGCACAGTACCAATGGGACAACCGAGCAGTTCTGCTGCTTCTTCGTAGCTCATTTCTTCGATGTCGCAGAGAATAACAACCGTCCGAAACTCGTCGGGCAGCGATTGCAGCGCGTCGAGGACTTGGTCATCGAGCAACTGGTCGAATTGGCTGGCGAATGGGTCGCTTTGGGGGACTTCGTCAGGACGAAGTGTTTCGTAGAACTCCTCGATCTCCTCGTAGGAGATTGTCTGGCCACTACGCTGCTCGCTACGGTATTTGTTGATGAACGTGTTCTTGCAAATCGTCATCAGCCAGGCTTTCGCGTTGGTGCCTGGGGTGAAGCTGTCGAGGAAACGAAATGCTTTCAGGTACGTATCCTGCACTAAATCGTCTGCATCGTCGGGATTGCGGCAAAGCCGGAGGGCGAGTGTCCGTACAGCTGCCATGTGCGGCACCATTTCCTCGTCGAACAGTCGGCGTCGGTCGGCATCGGTCATTGTACCAGCAGTGATCGGTGGAGTTGTCTTGGGCAAATATACCCGCTTCGGCGGTAACGCGAGCGACTGATTAGTTTGCATTGCAGATGCTTCGAGCGGTGGTCAATCCACGATACGAACGGAAGCATCGGCAGGAAAAGTTCCACTGTGTACCAATTTTGCCGGAGCTTCACCATCCCAGCAGCATACCAAATGGCAATCAAGGAACCTGTGCCTCTTTCTATCGAGCAACTCCGGTGGCGGTGCGACGAAAGTATTTTCCATTTCCGCACGACCAAAGAACTTGTCCCACTGCGGGGAATCGTCGGTCAGCAGCGTGCGATCGAGGCTATTGAGCTTGGTGCAGCGATCGAATCGCGGGGATACAACATCTTCGTCATGAGTTTGCTTGGCACTGGGCGGCTGACGACCGTCAAACAAGTGCTCGAGCCAATTGCGCAGCAGCGGCAGAAGCTCTACGACTTTGCCTACGTCCACAATTTTACCAACCCCACAATGCCTCGCCTTCTGCGATTTCGAGCGGGGAAGGCACGGCAGTTCGCTCGAGCTCTTGGAGAGACGATCGGCTTCCTCCGTACGCGCATTGCGGAGCTTTTTCGGGAGGAAGCCTTTCAGAAGAGCCGTTCGGCGATCATCCAGCGGTTCCGCACCAAAGAGGCAGCACTCCTGGAACAGTTCAACGCGCAGATTGCGCCGCAAGGATTTACCCTTGGACAGGTAACCGATCCGGATGGATCTGCTCGCTTCGAGCTGTTTGCAATCATCCGGGGCAAGCCGTATTCGCTCGACCAAATTGCTGCTCTCGTCGGAGAGGGAAAGCTCAGCGAACGCCGCGCGCAGCGCATCGTCGGCACCTATCTCAAGCTCCGCGAAGAGCTCGTCTCGATGAGTTATCGGGGACAAGAAATGCAGCGCGCATTCCAGCAAGCATTGCTCGATCACACACGCAAAGCAGCGGGGATCATCGTTGCCGCCGCCTTCGACGAACTCCGCACGCGTTTTGCAGAGGAGGCAGTGGCCGAATATCTCGACGACTGCCAACGCGACCTTATCGAAAACATCGAGATTTTCTCGCCAGCGTATAGCGGTGCACCCGATGCCGAACTACCTGATGGCCGTACTCTTGCCGACAAGCTCAAGGAGTACACCGTCAACATCATCGTGGACAATGCCGAAACGCGCTCAGCACCAATTATCATCGAGACGTTTCCGACCTACACCAATCTCTTTGGAACGATCGAGCGTCACTACGATCGCCAGGGTATCGTTCGAAGCGATTTTACGATGATCAAAGCCGGGGCAGTTCTGCGCGCTGACGGTGGCTACCTCATCGTCAATGCCAGCGATGTACTGAGCGAGCCTCAAGTATGGCAAACGTTGAGACGGATTCTGCTTTACGGCAAGCTCGAAATCCAACCTCCTGAGCCGAGCAGTACCGCGCTCAAGCCAGAGCTGATCGATGTCAACGTCAAGGTCGTCATGCTCGGGGACTACCAGACCTACCTGGCGCTTGCGGCGCTGGAGGAAGACTTCACCAAAATGTTCAAGATCGCTGCGGAGTTCGACTACGAAACCGACCGCAGCGAGAAAATGCTGCAGAACTTCGCTCGCTTTGTAGCACGACTCTGCGAGGAGGAGAACGTCCTCCACGCGCGCCCGTCTGGTGTTGCGGCCCTCATTGAATGGGCAGTCGAGCGTGCTGAAGACAAGAACAAGATCACGATCAACTTCAGCGATGTCTCCGATGTCATCCGCGAAGCATCGTTTGTAGCGCAGCAGCATCGGAAGCGCTTCTTCGATCGCGAGTCTGTTGAGGAAGCGCTCCGTCTGCGGCGCAGGCGAACAGAGCTTCAAGACGTCAAGATCAAAAGCCAAATCCACCACGGTATCTTGATGATTGACGTCTGCGGTGCGCGCATCGGGCAAATCAACGGGCTGACTGTCTATTCCACAGGGTTGATCTCCTTCGGCAAGCCTGCGCGGATTACAGCATCCACCGGTGCGGGGAATGCTGGCATCATTGACCTCGAGCATGAAGCCTCGCTTGGCGGCAACATCTACCGCAAGGGCGTACTCACCATCCCTGGGCTGCTCCGAGAGTACTTCGGGCAGCGGCGTCCGCTTGCACTTTCGGCGAGTATCACGTTCGAGCAGAACTACGGTGGTATCGATGGCGATAGTGCCAGCCTTGCTGAACTCTATGCGATCCTTTCGTCGTTGGCACGAGTGCCGCTTCTGCAATCAATCGCCGTGACGGGCAGCATCAACCAAAAAGGTGACGTTCAGCCTGTCGGTGGCGTCAATGAGAAAATCATCGGCTTTTTCGAGATCTGTCAGCAACACGGACTCGATGGATCGCATGGTGTGATCATCCCGCACCAGAACATCGCCGACCTGATGCTCCCCGAAGCGTTGCTCGAAGCAGCACGCGATGGGCTGTTCCGCATTTGGGCGATCCGCCACTTTACCGAAGGCATTCCGATTCTGACCGGCATGGAAGCTGGGCAGATGTTGTCAGACTTTAGCTACCCGCCCGGAACGTTCCTCCACGCCGTCGATCAGCGATTAGAGGAGCTTACACTCGTTGCGCGGGACTATGCGCGGACACTCTAACCCACAGCCGAGCAGAGAGATCACCGGCGAACGATTCGATCAGGATTGCGCTCGAGGAACTCTTGCCAGCTCGATGCTTTCGGTCGCGTTCGGACGTTGTGCCCCACTCGAAATGCATGCGTGATCGCTACAGCGAGTGCATCGGTTGCATCGAAGAACTCTGGCGTCTCCTCGATCGAAAGCATTGAGCGAACCATGAAGGCAACTTGATCTTTCGATGCATTCCCCTTGCCCGCGATGCTCCGTTTGATGAGACGTGCGGCGTACTCGGCGACGGCGAGCTTGTGCTGTGCCAGCACCAGCATTGCAACGCCTCTTGCATGCGAGAGCTTCAGGAGGGATTGGACATTCCGCGCATAGAAGAGCGCTTCCATTGCTGCGGCGCTCGGTTTGGTTCGCTCGACGACGGCACTGAGCCGCTCGTAGATCAGTGCAAGTCGCTCGGGTAACGTAGGGCTTTTGCGCTGTGCCTCGACAACGCCGTATTCGACAAGGTGCAGGCTGTTGCTTCGAGCTTCGATAATGCCGTAGCCGCAGAGAAGTGATCCAGGGTCAATGCCAATGATGCGCATGGTTCACGTGGGATGTGAGAAAGGGGGAAAGGGCTTGCATTGCTTCTGCCGCGCTCACGACGATACCGTGCTGCTCGATAAAGCCAATGAGTGCTGCGTAGTGTGGGCTCAGCTCGAGTAGCTGGCGATTGCCGATGAGGATGACTTGGTGCCGCGCGCGGGTGAGGGCGACGTTCAGTTTCCGGTCGATCGTTCGTCCATCGAGCTCTGTCGGCGATTCGATGCGTCGAAGGTGCTGCCGGCTGTTGACAGCACAGGAGACGATGATGTGGTCGCGCTCGGAGCCTTGGAAGCGCTCGACCGTGTCAATGGTCACATCCTCCGTCAGGTCTTCAAGCAACTCGGCGATCGTGCGGATCTGCTTGCGAAACGGGGTGACGATACCGATTGTCTGGCTTGGGGAGCAATCATGGCATGCTTTGACAAGCGCGCGTGTGCAGGTAGCAGCAATTTGTGCTTCACTGCGATTGTATCCGCTTGCTGATTCGCGTGGAGTATCCACAAAAACAAGGCGATGGCGCAGAAGCAACGGCAGCGTCTCGATTGGGAGCACTTCCGGTGCTTCATCCTGCCAACGATGCATAGAGCGGAAGATCGTGCCGTAGAACTGTGTGCCTGGGAAACGCGCGATCAGGTGGTGCATACGCGCTTGCTCGATGAGCCGACCGTAGGCATGGGTCCAGTGATTGCGCTTTGCCAAGCGCAAGAGTCGTTCAAAAAGGGAACGGTCGAGTCGCTCCAAGCCAATTGCCTCCAGGAGTGGATGCTGGACCCTGCATCCGCGATCGTCTTGCTCGACAACTGCTGGGAGCTGGCAGACATCTCCGATCATCACCATTCGCTCCACACGGATTGCAAGCGCCAGGAGGTGCGGTTCGAGGAGCTGGGCGGCTTCATCCACGATTGCTGTCGTGGGCGCGATGAGCGAGAAAAGATGCAGGTTTGCATTCAGGTAGGGGACGGTTGCCACGATGACGCGCGCACGCTGAAGCTGCGACGCTAAGTCTGCAAAGTCCTGCGTTTGTGCAGATCGAGCAAATGAGATTGCGTCGTGTTCAGT
>RFIK01000044.1 GCA_003695605.1 Chlorobiota bacterium | reverse complement strand
GAATGAAGTACTGCATCTCCATCTGCTCGAATTCACGCGTGCGGTAGAGGAAGTACTTCGTATTGATTTCGTTGCGGAATGCCTTGCCGATCTGCGCAATGCCGAAGGGCAGTTTTCGCCGTGATGCATCGAGGACGTTCTTGAAGTTGACGAAAATTCCCTGCGCAGTCTCGGGTCGCAAGTACACAACGCTCGATGCATCCTCGACCGGACCAACGAATGTTTTGAACATGAGGTTGAAAAAGCGCACCGGCGTCCAGTCGCGTGTCCCGCTGACTGGATCGGGGATTTCCGCTTCGGTGATGATTGCGTAGAAGTCGTCTGGCGTTGTTGCTGTGCGAAGCCGGGCTTCGAGCGCAACAGCTTGATCGTGTTTGCCTTTCTTGCGGAGTCGTTCGATGAATTCTTCGATGAGTGTATCGGCACGGTATCGGGCTTTACTCGTGCGGTTATCTATCATCGGATCGGCAAATTGCTCGACGTGTCCGCTTGCTTCCCAGGTTCGCGGATGCATCAAGATTGCCGCATCGAGTCCCTCAATGTCGTCGCGGAGCGTCATCGCACGCCACCACTGCTCTTTGATGTTTCGTAGCAGCTCGACACCGAGCGGGCCAAAGTCCCAACAGCCGTTGAGTCCACCGTAGATCTCCGAGGATTGGAACACAAAGCCACGGCGCTTAGCAAGTGCCATGATGGTATCGAGGCTTACGCTCATGCTCTCAATGCTTGAGTCAGTGGAACTAACCTTTCAGCGCACCAGCCGTCAGTGCAGCAATAATTGTCCGTTGAAATAGGAGAAAGATGATTACCACGGGCAATGCTGCCAGACTTGCACCTGCCATGATGTGGCCCCAGTCAATGGATTGCTTGCCCATGTAGAACGCAAGGGCCACCGGCAGCGTCCGATGCGCTTCGTCGTTGGTAAGCAGAAACGGGAACAGAAACGAATTCCAATTTGCCAGGAATGTGTATATCGCAAGGACCACCAACGCTGGCCGCGCCAGTGGTGCAACGATACGGAAAAGCACTACGCCTTCACTGGCACCATCGAGCCGAGCAGCGTCTTCGAGCGAGGACGGCAACGATTGCAAGTACTGATGAAGGAAGAAAATCCCAAACGGTGTCACGCACCACGGAACAATCAACGCTGCGTACGTATTGAGCCACCCGAGTGCGGACATCATTCGGTAGAGCGGTATCATCAACACATGCGGCGGAAGTGCAAGCATCCCAATAACACTTCCCCACAGCAATACTCTGCCGCGTAGATGTTTCCGAGCAAGACCGTATGCAACGAAAAAACAACCGATCACATTCCCGACCGTCACAGCAATTGCAACCAGAAGAGAGTTGGCGAAAAAACGACCGAAGTTATCCGTGGTCAATGCGTCGCGATAGTTCCGCAGCGTCCAGGGTTCCACGATCAGCTCAGTCACCGTTCGGAAGCGCTCAGGGTATTCGTGGAACGAGACCATAATCATCCAAACTGTCGGGAAGATCATGACGAATGCACCGACAGTCAAGATAGCCAATCCAAGGATTCGGAGCATACGGTGGCTCATTGCAGCTGGCGATAGAGTCGGTGACGTCGGATGTAGCGGTATACGTTATCATGCACCAAGTACCGTATCGAACGCCCATCAGCGCAGTAGCGCCGAATGAGCGTCGAGGAGATCTCCACCGTCGGCATTTCAATGCGTGTGATGCGCCCGCCGTAGCTCTCCAGTTCGCGCTGTGCTGCATCGAGGTCAATACCGTGCCGTGGTGCAACAAGAAGCTCGACGCGCTCGAGAATGTCCTTCCAGCGATGCCAGCGCGTAAACTGCACAAGCTGGTCTGCACCGATAATCAAATGCAGACTGTCCTTCGGGCGACTCCCCATGAGGTATTCGATTGTGTCAATCGTGAAGGAGATATGCTTCCGACGAATTTCCCAATCGAGCGCACGGAGACGTGGATTGGTCCGCGCAACGATCCGTGCCATCATCCACCGCTGGTACGGCGTCGCAACTCCTGCTTGATTTCGGAGTGGGGATTGAAATGCTGGCACAAGGTAACACACATGTAACTTGGCTTGCTCGATGCAGTGCTCAGCGACGATGCAGTGCCCAATGTGAATGGGGTCGAAGGTTCCTCCAAGTATTCCAACACGTACTCCCATTGTATGGTCAGGTTGCCGTTAGCTCGGAAGTAGCGTCGTGCGTGTCGCACGACGGCCGTGGACGACATTGAGTGGAACGAACGTTCGCCGTGGTTTGACACGCGCTGCAAATTCATCCCAGAACTTCCGCAAGAAGCCTTGCACTGGCCACGCTGCGGCATCACCGAGTGCACAGATCGTGTTTCCTTCGATTTGCCCTGCAACGCTCATGAGAAGATCAAGGTCTTCGGTGGTAGCATCCCCATCAACAATTCGACGGAGAATTTTTTCCATCCACCCGCAGCCTTCGCGACATGGTGTGCACTGCCCGCACGATTCGTGATGGTAGAAGCGAGTAATTCGGAGGAGCACGCGTGGAATGTCTGTGTCTTGATCCATAACGATGACACCAGCGGTACCAATGTAGGTCCCATACTTTTTCAAGTCTTCGTTATTCATCACGACGCCCTCGATTTCGTCCCCGCGAAGTGGAGGCATTGACGATCCACCGGGAATAACTGCTTTGACCTTTTTCCCACCCGGGATCCCGCCGCCGTATTTGTAGATGAGGTCAACCAGCATGGTATCAGTGGGCAGTTCGTAGATGCCGGGTTTGTTGATGTGCCCACTGAGGCCATAAAGGAGCGTTCCGGGATGCCCTGCTGCACCGATGCTCGCATATCGCTCAGCACCGAGTGCAATGATCGCGGGCACAGTCGCCAGCGTTTCGACGTTGTTGATTGTCGTCGGCATACCCCACAGCCCTCTCTGCGCGGGGAACGGTGGCTTGAAGCGGGGGTAGCCGCGATCACCTTCGAGCGAACTCATCAGCGCTGTTTCCTCGCCGCAGATGTAAGCGCCAGCACCTTTGTGCACGACGATATCGAGCCAGTAACTTCCACCGAAGGTTTCCGTCATCTTCGGTCCGACCAGACCGCGCTCATATGCATCGGCAAGTGCACGTTCCATCAGCCGAATCCACTTATGGTACTCCCCACGGATGTAAATGAACGCTTTCGTGATCCCCATCGCGTAGCCGGCGATGAGAATGCCTTCGATGAGCTGGTGTGGATTGAACTCGAAAATCTGCCGATCCTTGAACGAACCAGGCTCAGACTCGTCCCCATTGACCGCAAGGTATTTGGGTTTATCGCCCCCTTTCGGCATAAAACTCCACTTCAGCCCAGTCGGGAAGCATGCCCCTCCCCTCCCACGCAAGCCAGATTTTTTGACCTCCTCGATCACTTGCTCCGCAGAGAGCTCGAGCGCCTTCTGGTAAGCTTGGTAGCCGCCATTAGCAAGATAGACGTCAAGCTCATGGAGACGCTCAATTTTCGGGAGCACAAGATGCGGAACAGTGTAGTTCATAGCCGCTGGCTACGTCAATTGACACGAGTGTATGCAAAAATACACGGGCATTGTCATGGAGCAAGCAGACAGTCGCGTTCAACATCGCGCAGCTCTCGCCAGGCTCCAGGCGCTAAGCCCAGCCGCTCAAGCTCAAGGTTCCCAATCGCAACCCGCAGCAGACGCAACACCGGATGACCAACAGCAGCCAGCATTCGTCGCACCTGGCGATTTTTCCCTTCCGTCAACGTCAGCTCGACCCATGCATCGGAGACAGTCTTCCGAATTCGTACTGGAGGCTGGCGCGGAGGGACCTCTGGTGCTACCTCAAGGAGGCGCGCTTGGCACGGGAGCGTTCGATACCCGCCAATCACCACACCGCGCGTGAGTAACGCAAGTGTATCCTGCGATGGAATATGCTCCACAAGTGCCCAGTAGCGTCGCCGATGACGGGAACGTGGGTTGAGTAAGCGATCAACAATCCACCGTTCATCGCTCAGCAGCAGAAGTCCTTCGCTATCCCGGTCGAGCCGTCCAACGGGGTACACCTTAGGCGGAAAGCCGAATTCGGCAAGTGTTCGATGCGAAGGATGCTTGGGAGTAAACTGACTGAGTACACCGTAGGGCTTGTTAAATGCGATAATCACCGCGTACGGTCAAGGAGTGACAACAGACGCACTCAACGGACGAGGATGCTCGACTTCGATTTGACCGTGCGAGCGAAGCCCCCTTGTGAACACCTCGTGCTTGCATGAAACCCTGGTTATCGGCGAGCAGAATTCGAACTTGCAATGCGCTCGCAGAGCTTGAGCATCTGCTCTGCGGAACTGTCCCACGAGAAGCGCTGTGCCCAACGCACTGCTCCTTCCGAAAGCTGCTGCCGAAGGCGGCTATCCTCGATGACCAGCGCAATCTGCTCGGCAAGCATCTCGATGTTTCCAAAAGGATAGAGCAATCCAGACTTGCCGGCAGCGACTGCATCGCGCAGTCCTGGCACATCGGCAGCAATCACTGGGGTCCCGCATGCATTCGCTTCAATGGTCGTGATGCCCCAGCCTTCCTTCATCGAAGTGTTGACCACGCACCAGCTGCGGCTGAGCAATTCGATTTTTTCCTGCTCGGGAACATGTCCCGTCCAGTGTACGCGGTGAGCAATCCCTCGGCGCTCTGCTCGACGCCGAAGCGCGGGGACGTAGTCACCGTCGCCGACAAAGTACAACTGCGCCGTGGGGTAACGCTCCGCTATCAATGCGAATGCATCGAGAAGATGATCCGGACATTTGTAGCGTTTGATCCGCCCGAAGTAGGTTATCATCGGCTCAGGGGATTTTCCCCGGACCTGCATGGGAAATGCGCGATGCTCGATGCCGTTGTAGATCACCTCGATGTGCTCTGGTGGAAAGCCACGCTCGATGAACTCCCTCCGCGTACTTTCAGAAACGACAGCAAAGAACTGGCGGCGGTAGACAAGCGGCACGAGCCGCTCAGCGCAGTAGACGTATGCACCGCGCACTGGATCTACTTCGCGAAAGATCGAGCGCCCGAAAAAGTGATGACTGATGCACAGCAGTGGCTCCCGAACGTAGAGCGGCGTCCAGAACGGGATTTTGTTGAGATCGTCAATGACAACATCGGGACGAACGCGTTGACGGAGGCGCCGATACTCACGAGGAACAATGAAGTTGAACAGCGCACGGCTTCCCCGCCGCACTACTTCGATTCCATCGTCAAGAATCTCTTCCGATGCAGAGCCATGATACTGGCAGCAGAGCAGAATGACACGGTGCCCTCGTTGAACGATGCGGGAGAAAATCTCGTGAAGATGCGTTTCCGCGCCCCCAGCAAAGGGATTCGTCCTATCCTGCCAGTTGATGACGAGGATGGTCATCGAGCCGTGTCTTGGGATTGGTGGACCAGCGTGCCTACTTTGCTGGTGCCGCCGGAGGAGTTGATTCTACTGGTGCTTCTGCTCCCTCGACACGCGGTCGCTCCTGCCCACCATGCTCAGGCAAAAAGAGTTTGTTGACTGCGTACGAAATCACTAGCAGCACAGCAGCCAGGACAATCGTCGTTTTGATGATGAAATCTGCCGCTCGCCGCATGCCCATCATCGTGCCAAATTGCCCACCCAAAGCGCCTAAGCCGGTTGCAGCATCGCCTTTTCCTGGCTGAATGAGCACAACAGCGATGAGGAGAATGCTCGCAAGCAGTGCCAGAATCATCAGAAGAGTGTACATCGAATGCTTCCGTTGGTGATAAGTCGCTGCAAATTTACGCTACATTTGCCAGGACATTCGTTATCTCTGCCGGCGATGGCTTCGTTTGAACCTGCACCAGAGCTCGTTCAGGCAGTCGCACAACTGCCATCACAACCAGGCGTGTACCTTTTCAAGGATACTCGCGGAACGATCCTTTACGTCGGCAAGGCGAAAAATCTTCGTCAGCGGGTGCGGCAGTACTTGGATAGTTCCCGCCACCACGATGCAAAGACTACCGCATTGATGCGCAGAGCAACCGCACTCGATTGGATCGTCACCGATACCGAAGTCGAAGCGCTCCTGCTCGAAAACAACCTCATCAAAGAGCACAAGCCGCGCTACAACATTTTGCTCAAAGACGATAAAACCTACCCATACATCCGCGTTACCAATGAAGAGTTTCCGCGGATTTTTCCAACCCGCCGTGTCGTCCGGGATGGGAGCCTGTACTTCGGTCCGTATGGAGACGTGCAATCCATGCATTTTCTGCTCAAGATGATTCGGATGCTCTTCCCGATCCGCAGTTGCTCGCTTCCGCTCGACCAAGAAAGCATCGCACGTGGCAAGTACAAAGTCTGCCTCGATTACCACATTGGCAAGTGCGAAGGACCATGTGCTGGTCTCGTCTCGCGCGAACACTACCGCCAACTCATCGAGCAGGCGATCAACTTTCTCCGAGGCAAAACGAAGCTGATCGAGCAGCACCTCGAGCAGCAAATGCATTCTCTTGCCGAACAGATGAAATTCGAGCAAGCAGCCGAGCTCCGCGATCGGCTCCAGAAGCTTCGCGGCTACGTTGCCAAACAGAAAGTCGTGACAACCGAACAGATTGACCGTGACATTGTCGGCGTTGCGGCGCGTGACGGCTACGCATGCGTTGTGATGCTCCTGACACGCGAAGGAAAAGTCATCGGCAAGCAGCAGTGGATAGTGCCGACAGCCGAGAGCGACGTCTCCGAGATCGTCCGGACAGTGCTCGAACGTTGGTACTTGGAGTCCGACGACATTCCTGCAGAAATTTTGCTACCTCTCGAACTCGGCGACCAGGCGGATTTTCTGCTGCAATGGTTTGCGAGCGTTCGTGGCAAACGCGTTGAGCTCGCCATTCCGAAAATTGGTGATAAGCGGAAACTCATCGCTCTTGCGACAGCGAACGCAGAGTACCATCTCGGCGACTGGCTGCTCCACCGTGCAAAGCGCGAACATGCAATACCCCGCAGTGTTGCTTCATTGCAGCGTGACCTGCGACTTCCCAAGCCACCACTTCGGATCGAGTGCTTCGATAATTCGCACATCCAGGGTAGCGAGTACGTCTCTTCGATGGTTGTCTTTGCAAATGGCAGACCGCTCAAGAGTGAGTACCGTCGCTACCGCCTGCGGAACGTTCCCGGCAACGATGACTATCGCGCAGTGGCGGAAGTGATACGCCGCCGATACGAACGTGTACTGAGGGAAAACTTACCGCTTCCCGATCTCATCGTCGTAGATGGTGGTAAGGGACAGCTGAGCGCAGCATACACAGTCTTGCGTGAGCTCGGGCTGAGCGATCGCGTACCAATCGTTGCACTTGCAAAGCGGCTTGAGGAAGTGTTCCTCCCCACCGAACACGAATCTTTGCTCCTCCCGCGGACCTCGAGCAGCCTGCGGCTGCTGCAACATCTCCGCGATGAAGCGCATCGCTTTGCAATCGAATACCACCGCCTGCTCCGCACCAAGCGAACGCTGACCACT
>RFIK01000043.1 GCA_003695605.1 Chlorobiota bacterium | reverse complement strand
TGCACCGCAACTGCTTCCCAGACGACAATGTCCGGCAAGCGATCGCCGCCGTCATCGAGCACTGTTAGCGTTGAATCGCTCGTGGCATAGAATAGTTTGGCGCCATCACGCACAAGCACGCGGCCGGCCATTGCAGAAATTGTATCGCCAGCATGGTGCACAACAAGTTGCCCGTCACTCGATAGCCAGGCCCATCGAGAAGCGTGATCGGTTGGAAGAAATCGTCCTCCACGCACTGCACACTGGCAACGCATACGGGGCATGCGATTTTTCTCGAATTGAAGGATTCTGATGCCATCGCCAACTTGCAGAGCAAGGACGTGGTGCTCACCATCCCACGTAACATCGAGGACGCTATCGCGGGGCTCAAGCAACACTTGCTCTCCCTGCATCGATCGCTCAACGATGGCGCCGCGTTCCTCACTGTAACCGAGCAGCGCACCGCTCTGATCATAAGCTGGCGCTCGAAGTCCACTGGCCTCACGTAGCTCTGCGCATTCGACGTGCAAGCGATAGGGCCCCTCATCTGGAGAGGAACAGCTCCCGAGCAGAGTAACACCAATTGCCAGCACGACCCATCTCACGACACTTCCTCGATGAGGCAGACACAATATGCAGCAAGCCCTTCCTTCCGACCGACGAAGCCAATTTGCTCGCTCGTTGTTGCTTTGATTGAAACTGCTTCGGGTGCAATGCGACACAGCGCAGCGATGTTCTCTCGCATCGCGCGTTTGTACGGTGCAATCTTTGGTGCCTCGAGCAGGATGCTGACATCAACATTGACCACGCGGAACGACTGCTCGCTGAGTAGCTCGACGACTCGCTCAACGAAGCGTCCGCTCGGCGCATTCCGCCACTGTGCGTCTGTATCGGGGAAATGCTCGCCAATATCGCCGAGCGCTGCTGCACCGAGTAACGCATCGCAGAGCGCATGGAAGACAACGTCGCCATCACTGTGTGCCTCGATGCCAAAGGGCGCAGGAACTTCGACACCACCTAACATCAACCGATCGCCGCGGGCGAATCGGTGAACATCCACACCAAAGCCAATTCGCATGTTCACACTCGACGTTGTCTCGCAACTGCTAATTTGCACATCATGAATGAACATGTGCTGACAGTTTCGCTCCTGACACAAGCGATAAGCCAGGTGCTGGAGGCAGAATTCCCACTCGTGCACGTCCTCGGCGAAGTCTCCAACTACAAGCGTCACCAGTCAGGGCATCGCTACTTTACGCTCAAGGACGAAGGCGCACAAATTCGATGTGTCCTCTGGCGCGGGCGGGCAGTTCCGTTCGAGCTCCAGGATGGCATGCAGGTCAAGGTGCGTGGACGGTTGAGCGTCTATCCACTGCAAGGCAACTACCAGATTGACTGTTGGTCGGTCCTGCCCGCAGGAATCGGCGATCTCTACCTTGCCTTCGAACAGCTCAAAAAAGAGCTTGCAGCGGCGGGATATTTCGATCCAGAACGCAAGCGTCGGCTCCCACGTCTCCCGCAGATCATCGGAGTTGCAACCTCGCCCAGCGGCGCAGCAATTCGCGATATTCTCACCACACTGGAACGGCGCAACCCAGCAGCAACGGTCGTTTTCCGTCCGACGCTCGTCCAAGGAGCGGAAGCCGCTGAAGATATCGCCCGTGCTCTCGCAGAGCTCGAATCATTCGGATGCGACGTCATCATCGTCGGGCGCGGTGGCGGATCGATCGAGGATCTCTGGGCATTCAACACTCGCACGGTCGCTGATGCAATCTTCCGCGCTCGTGTCCCGATCGTTTCTGCAGTCGGACATGAAACGGACGTCACCATTGCTGACTTCGTCGCTGACGTCCGCGCTGCGACGCCAACAGCAGCAGCTGAACTGTGCACCCCGATTCGCCGCGAGGATATTCTCGTTTGGCTCGATGAATGGACCGACCGCGTACGCACAGCGATCACAGACCGCCTCGATAGTGCAGCGGTGCTCATCGGTGATTTCCTCTCGCCCACTACCTATCGGATGCTGACAATCCACCACGAGCATCTTCGCTACCAGCTCGCGATGTGCATCGAACGACTGCGCGCAGCTGCCTTACGCACTGCCGAAACTTGCCTTCAGCAGCAGGAGCAGCTTCAGTCCGCAATTACGTTACTCCACCCACTCGGCCCACTCGATCGCGGCTTTGCGCTTATCGAACGAGACGGGCGTATTCTCTCAGCGAACGAGCAGCTTGCACCAGGCGACGAGCTTCGGCTCCACCGCCGGCGCGACAGCGGTGTAGCGAGTATTATATCTGTGTTCGATCCTGTCTATCAACGAGTACTGCACAATGGCGAAACAGACTCCCACCATTGACGAGCAACTCCGACGACTTGAGGAAATACGGCAGCAACTAGAAGCTGCCGATCGCCCCATCGAAGAGTTAGTGGCACTCTACGAGGAAGGCATGGCGATAGCAAAACAGTTGCGCGAGCAACTTACTTCCATCCGGCAGCGCATCATCACGATCGGCGGGCAAACTGAGCAAACCGATACAGCCCAACCGAACGGAGACTAATGTTCGCGCTTGATTTGACGTGTCATGAGTTCGGAGATCGCTGCGCGGGGATCTTTCCCCTCGAAGAGGATGCAGTACACTTGCTCAGCGATAGGCATTTCGATTCCGTAATCGCTGGCCAGTTCGAGTGCTGAGACCGTCGTCTCAATCCCTTCGGCAACCATTTTCATACTCGCAAGAATCTCGTGGAGCGACTCACCGCGCCCAATACGTTCGCCGACGAGACGATTGCGGGAATGACGCGACGTGCACGTTACGAAGAGGTCGCCCAAGCCACTGAGACCGCTGAACGTCACTGGGTTTGCGCCCAGCTCCGTTCCCAATCGAGCAATTTCGGCAAGACCTCGCGTCACAAGCGCTGCTTTCGTGTTATCGCCCATTTGAAGCCCATCAGTGATCCCAGCAGCAATTGCGATGACGTTCTTGAGCGCACCACCAAGTTCAACGCCGACAACATCGAGCGAACGGTAGATGCGGAACGTTGGCGTACTCAGCGCACGTTGGACGATTTCCGCGGCGCTTTCGCTGCTTGAGGCAGCTACGACCGTCGTCGGCACTCCACGCGCAACTTCTTCGGCATGGCTTGGGCCGCTCACGACGACGTAGTCATCACTTGCTACCCCGATGACTTGACGAAGCACTTGGGAGATGCGCAAATGCGTGCCACGCTCGATTCCTTTCGCAGCGTTGACGATGAGCTTCCCAGTAATGGGAAAGCGATACATCTGCAGAGCACTCCGGAGATGTTGGGTCGGAATTGCCAGCACGACGAGATCTGCGTGCGCAACTGCGTTCGCCTCAGAGGTGGCTTCGACGCAGGATGGGATCGAAACACCAGGAAGGTAGGTTATGTTTTCGCGGTTGCGATTGATCGCCTCCGCAACAGCAGCTTCTCTGGCCCAGAGAATCACTCGATGGCCATTGTCGGCCGCAATGCAGGCAAGTGCAGTGCCCCAGCCACCTGCTCCCAGAATCCCGATGGTCATCGAACGAATGCCTCGTTGGAATTAGTGGTGCAACCGGTGAAGTGAGCATCGCAGGCGGACGAGCCACAACTTCTCGAAACGATTCTCTCGCCCCTCCAGTAGGCGCTTGATGTTACTCCGGTGTGCGTAGAGGATCAATGCGGAAACAATGCAGGCAAACCAAATGAGGATGTGATAGCCGTTGATTTCTGCTCCACAGATGTTGTGGCGAACAAGCATTGCCCCCGGAAAGACCAGTGCAGCCGAGATTGAACCAAGCGAGATGTACCCGCTGAGCATCACTGCGAGCAAGAACACGCCGAATGCAATTCCAATTTCAACCGGAGCAATGCCGACGAGCATACCGGCGGCAGTATTGACTCCTTTCCCTCCACGGAAGCCGACGAAGATGCTGAAAATGTGCCCGATCACTGCGGATGTTCCCGCAATCAAACGGACAACGGTAATGTCCTCAAACGGTGTGCGATTAGTAAACGGCAGTGTTTGGCCGACCATCAAGTGCGCAACTACTGTGACTGCGAGCAGGCCTTTGAGAACATCCACCACTTGGACGACAAGCCCCCACTTCCAGCCGAGGACACGGAAAGCATTAGTGCTCCCCATATT